>JARRPL010000019.1:0-21211 GCA_037382905.1 Gemmatimonadota bacterium
TTCCACGTGGCCCCGGCGGTGGCGCGGGCGGCCATGGAGACGGGGGTGGCGCGAATCGAGATCGACCTGAACGAATACGAGGATCGGCTGAGGGCCTCCCTGGGGCCCGGCCGGGAGGTCATGCGCTGGATGACCGCCCGGGCTCGGCGCCACCGGAGCCGGGTGGTCTTCCCGGAGGGTCACAACGACTCGGTGATCCGGGCTGCCGCGGAGATGCTTGAGGAGGGCGTGGCGCAACCCGTTCTCCTGGGTCGGGAGGTGCGGGTGCGGGAGAAGGCCCGGGCCATGGGCGTGGAGCTGGGAGACGTGGAGATCATCCACGCCGCCGAGCTCGAGGAGACCCGACACCGCTACGCCCAGAGCCTCTTCGAGAAGCGAGCCCGCAAAGGCCTCACGCTGGCGGAGGCCCGATGGAATCTCTACAAGCCCATCTACTTTGCCGCCTCCATGGTCCACCACGGCGAGGCCGACGCGGTGGTGGCGGGGGTCGAGGCCAACTCCGCCGAGATCCTCCGGCCCTGCCTGGAGGTCATCGGGGTGAAGGAGGGGGTGAATCGCGTGGCCGGGCTCTACATGCTGGCCTTCCCGAATCGGGACCTCCTCTTCTTCGCAGACACCACCGTGAACATCGATCCGACGGCAGAAGAGCTGGCGGACATTGCGCTCCTGTCGGCAGGCTTCGTGCGTGAGCTGCGGATGGAGCCCCGGATCGCCATGGTCTCCTTCTCCAACTTCGGCGCCTCCCGGCACCCCCATGCGGCGAAGGTGGCGGAGGCGGTGCGCCTGGTCCGGGAACGGGAGCCGGAGCTGGAGATCGATGGCGAGATGCAGGCGGACACGGCCGTGGACCCGGAGAAGCTCCGCCAGAGCTATCCGTTCTCCCAGTTGAAGGGGGCCGCCAACGTGCTGGTCTTCTCCCACCTCGCCGCCGCCAACGCGGCGTACAAGCTCCTGGACCGGCTGGGCCGGGCCGAGGGGATCGGACCCGTGCTCCTGGGGATGGCGAAGCCGGTCCACGTCCTCCAGCGGGGCAGCTCGCAGGAGGATATCCTAAACCTGGCGACGCTGGCCGCCGTGGACGCTCACGCCCGATCATCGCAGATTTGAACCCCTTCGGGTTCTGCTCTCGGGACCCATGCGTTCTCAACAGGATCAGGGCATGACCGACCACAAGAAGACCTCGCGCGTATCGGAGTACGGCCTCGACCTCCACGGCCTCCACCCGTCCCGCGAGGTCCATTGGAATCTCTCGCCGGCGGAGCTCTACGAAGCCGCCCTGCGAAGGAACGAGGGGCGACTCGCCCACGGTGGCGGATTCGCGTCGGTGACGGCTCCCCACACCGGTCGCTCTCCCAACGACAAGTTCACGGTGAAGGACGACGTATCCCGGGACACGGTGGACTGGGGGACGGTGAATGTGCCCATGGAGCCCGAACACTTCCGCGCATTGAAGCGGGACGTCCTCGCCCACCTCTCGGCCCGGGAACTCTTCGTGCGGGATGCCCGGGCGGGGGCGGACGCCGAATACGGCATCAACGTACGGGTGGTCAACGAGAACGCGTGGCACAACCTGTTCGCGTACAACATGTTCCTGCGGCCGGAGCTGTCGGAGCTGGCCCGGATGAAGCCTGACTTCACCGTCCTGCACGCCCCCAGCATGGAGGCGGACCCGGAGGTCCACGGCACACGTTCCAGGACCGGGATCGCGGTGAGCCTCGCGGATCGGACGGTGGTCATCGTCGGGACCCAGTATGCCGGTGAGATCAAGAAGTCGATCTTCTCGGTCCTGAACTACCTTCTGCCCGAGTCGGGCGTCCTTCCGATGCACTGCTCCGCCAACGTCGGGCCGGAAGGGGACGTGGCGCTCTTCTTCGGCCTTTCGGGCACGGGGAAGACCACGCTGTCGGCGGATCCGGATCGGGGCCTCATCGGTGACGACGAGCACGGCTGGAGCGACCGGGGGGTCTTCAACTTCGAGGGCGGATGCTACGCCAAGACCATCCGCCTCTCGCCCGACGGCGAGCCGGAGATCTATGCCGCCACGCAGCAGTTCGGGACCATCCTGGAGAACGTCATCCTGGACGAGGGGACCCGCCGGATCGACTTCGACGACAGTGAGATCACCGAGAACACCCGGGCCTCGTACTCCATTCACGCCATCCCGAACGCGGTGATCCCGGGGCTGGGTGGCCAGCCGCGGAATGTGGTCTTCCTGACGGCGGATGCCTACGGGGTCCTCCCTCCCATCTCGCGCCTCACTCCCGAGCAGGCCATGTACCATTTCCTGGCGGGGTATACCGCCAAGGTGGCCGGGACGGAGCGGGGCGTGACGGAGCCGAAGGCCACCTTCAGCGCCTGCTTCGGTGCTCCGTTCCTCCCCAGGCACCCCGGGGTCTATGCGGAGATGCTCGGGGAGAAGCTCCGTGAGAACGATGCCCGGGTCTGGCTGGTGAACACCGGGTGGACCGGCGGCCCCTACGGCGTAGGGAGCCGGATGAAGCTCGGCTACACCCGGGCCATGGTACGGGCGGCGCTGGCCGGGGAGCTGGACGATGTGGAGACGGTGGAGGACCCGGTCTTCGGACTGGCCATCCCCACCGCGGTGCCCGGCGTTCCCACCGCGGTCCTTCGACCCCGGGACACCTGGGACGACGCCGCGGCCTACGATGCCCAGGCGAACAAGCTCGCCGGCATGTTCCGGGAGAGCTTCAAGCGATACGAGGATGGCGTGTCCGACGCCGTCCAGGCCGCAGGCCCCAAGGGGTAGGCCGCCTGTTCACCGGCTCTTCCGCGCCTCCCACCCGTACATCGCCACCGTCCATGCTCCGATCCGCCCGTACCCCCGCCATCGCCCTCCTCGGCTTCCTGGTCCTCTCCACCGCCCTGTCGGCACAGGAGCCGGCGGCGGTCCCCCCGGAGGCTCCGGCTCGATACCATCCCCTCCCGCCGGTCCGGGAGCAGGCGAAGGAGATGCAGGAGTGGGTGGAGGCACGGCTCACGCGGGTGCTCCCGGATCTCATGCGGGAATACGACACGGAGATGTGGATCCTGTCCATGCGGGAATACGGGGAGGATCCCGTCTTCTGGTCCATCGTCTCCCCTACGACCTTCGCCGCCCGCCGTCGCTCGATCTACGTGTTCACGCTGCAGGACGACGGTACCGTGGAGCGGTTGGCCCTGGGCGGAACCTCCCAGGGGGGGCTCTTCGAGATCTATCGATCCCCTCATCCCACCCCCACCGGGGAGGAGGCGGAGCTGTGGGGCGACGAGCAGTGGCGCCTGCTTCACGAGATCGTTCAGGACCGGGATCCCGAGAGCATCGTCGTGAACATCGACGATACGTGGGCCTTCGCCGACGGTCTCGGGGCCGGGGAGTGGGAGGCCCTCGAGAAGGCGCTGGGGGACTACGCCGCACGGGTGAAGCGTGAGCCGTTCCTGGCGGTGGACTACATCGCCACCCGGGTGCCGGAGATGATGCCACGGTACCGGAAGATCGAGGAGACGGTGCATGCCATCATCGCCGAGGCGTTCTCCAACGCGGTCATCACGCCGGGAGAGACCACCACCGAGGATGTGGTGTGGTGGTTGAGGCAACGGGTCAACGATCTGGGGATGGGGACCTGGTTCCAGCCCTCCGTGGATGTGCAGCGGGCCGGAGAGGTGCCGACGGAGGGGCCCGTGGTGATCCAGCGTGGAGACCTTCTCTGGACGGACTTCGGGGTCATCGCCCAGCGCCTCAAGACCGACACGCAGCACCTGGGATACGTGCTCCGGGAGGGGGAGAGCGCCGTCCCGGAGGGCCTTCGGGCCTGTCTGGCTGCCGCGAACCGTATGCAGGACATCCAGCTGGAGGAGATGCATCCGGGGAGGACGGGGAACGAGGCGCTGAAGGCGGCGCTGGCCCGGATGGAGGCGGAGGGGATCGACGGCTCCCTCTACTCCCATCCCATCGGCGATCACGGCCACGGAGCCGGCCCCCTCATCGGTCTCTGGGATCGACAGGAGGGCGTTCCGGGACGCGGCGACGCGAAGATCCGCCCCTCCACCTGGTTCTCCATCGAGCTGCAGGCCCGGATGCCCATCCCCGAGTGGGGCGGAAAGACGGCATCCTGCCGGCAGGAAGAGGAAGCCTACCTGGACGAAGACGGGGACCGGCACTGGGCGTTCCGACGCCAGGAGCGGCACCACCTGGTGTGGTGAGGAAGGCCGGAGCAGGGACCCCCTCGCCGGATTCGCCCGAGGCGCGAACCGGGATGGACGGCCAGGGACGTGGGGTGGGAGGCGCTCCGGTTCGCTGACGGCCCACGTTGGCGCATTTCCGGCCGGCCCGTCATCTTGCGACGCTTCCCCCCGAGCCTGATGCGGATTGAGCGAGCCACCCCCCGACGCGCCTGACGCTACGCCGGACGTCGAGTCCGAGCGGGACGCAGCCCATGGTTCCGGCTCTCCGGGAGCCAGGCGTCGGCCCTTTGATCGCTCCATCGTGGAAGGCCCGATCCGGGCCGCGGTGTGGAAGCTGGCGTGGCCCACCATGCTGCAGAACGTCATCGGTGGGCTCCAGGGTCTCGTGGACCACGCCATGGTGGGGCATTACGTGGGCTTCCAGGGCAACGCCGCCATCGGCGTGTCGTGGCAGATCTTCCTGGTGGTCATCGTCTTCATCTCCTCCCTCTTCACCGGGATGGGGGTGCTGGTAGCCCGCTTCGCCGGCCGGGACGAGCCGGAGAAGGTGAACCGGACGGTCTATCAGGCCTTCCTCACCGCCGTCTTCCTGTCGGTGGGAATCATGGCGCCCGTGGGATATTTCCTGGCCCCGGGGCTCCTGGAGCTGGTGAACGCCGAGCCGGCGGTGCAGGCCGAAGCCCTTCCCTACCTGCGGATCATGTTCCTCTACAGCGTGGGGATGATGCTCTTCTTCATGGCCGGAGGCGCGTTCCGGTCCGCGGGAGACGCGAAGACGCCCCTGCGGCTGGGCATTCTCCTCACCATCCTGAACGTGGTGCTCAACGTCGTCTTCATCGCCGGGCTGGGGCCCGTACCCGCCTTCGGCACCGCCGGGGCGGCCATGGGGACGGTGATCGCGAGCGGCGTGGTGGCGCTGGTGGTCCTGGTGATCCTCTTCTGGGGCAAGGCGGTCGTGGCCTTCCAGCGGGGCATGTCGTGGGTGCCCGACTGGACGATCATCCAATCACTCTTCCGGTTCGGCCTGCCCACGGGGATCCAGGGGGTGGCCATGAACGTGGCCGGGGTGGTGCTCCTGCGGTTCATCGGAGGTCTGCCCCGAAGCGCCGAGGCGCAGGCGGCGTACGCCATCACCTATACCCAGCTCTTCTCCCTCATCACCTGGACGTCGGTGGGGGTCATGGGGGCGGCGGCGGCGGTGGCGGGACAGAATCTGGGTGCCGGGCGCCCGGACCGGACGGTGAAGTGCGTCCGGGTGGCCTCTGGATACGGGCTCATGGTGGCCGTGGTGGTCGGAAGCCTCTTCCTCCTGGTGCCAGGCCCGTTGATCGGATTCTTCGGCGTGGAAGATCCGGAGGTACTGGCGCTGGGCCGTCAGCTGCTGGGGTACCTGGCGATCTCGGGCCTGTTCGTGACCGTGGCGCTGGCCTACACCGGCGGCCTTCAGGGCACCGGGGACACGAAGAGTCCCCTCTACATCTCCATCGTCTCCCAGATCGTGGTTCCCTTGGGGATGTGTTGGCTGCTGGACATCACCCGGGGGCTCGAGGCCTCGGACATCTGGCTGGCCATCGTCCTCGGTCACGTCACGAGGGCCTCCCTTTCCGTGGTCCGCTTCCGCCAGGGTCACTGGGAGGACATCGAGGTGGACATCGAGTCCGGTGGGACCCCGTGAGGGAGAGCGCCGGGACCCGGCGGGGGTCCCGGCGCCTTGCCGTCAGCTCTTCAGTACGAAGGTGACCTTCAGCTGGACGCGGTACGTGGCGATCTGACCGTTCTCCACGAGGGCCTGCTGCCCCTTCACCCAGGCGGCGGTGATGTTGTCCACCGTCTCCCCCGCCTTCTTGATCCCGATCTGAATCGCGTCTTCGAAGCTCTTGGTCGAATCCGCGGTGAGTTCGATGTGCTTGGCAACGGACATGGCCGTCTCCTCTGGTTTGGGCGTACGTCTGGACTCAACGAACACTGCGTACGTGGGCGATACGGGTCAACGGGCTAGCCGCAAGGTCCCGGAACCGTGCCGGCCGGGGTCGCGTATACCGGGGCGCCGTAAAAACCCCCACTGCGGGTCGTGTCGCGTCCGACCCGTCCAAGCACTTCGGAGATCCCGTGGCGACCCAGTACTGGCTGATGAAGAGCGAGGCCGATGTCTACTCCATCGACGACCTGGAACAGGACGGCGACACCATGTGGGATGGTGTGCGGAACTACCAGGCCCGCAACAACATGCAGGAGATGAAGGTGGACGACCGGGTGCTCTACTACCACTCCCGGCAGACGCCTCCCGCGGTGGTGGGTCTGGCCCGGGTGGTGCGGGAGGCCTATCCGGACCCGACCCAGTTCGATGCCGACAACAAGTACTTCGACGAGAAGTCGGACCCGGACGATCCCCGGTGGTGGCTGGTGGACGTGGCCTTCGAGCGCAAGTTCGACGACCCCGTTTCGCTGCACGACATCAAGGACGAGTCGTCCCTTTCGGACATGGTGTTGGTGAACAACTCCCGCCTCTCGGTTCAGCCCGTGGAGCCGGCCGAGTTCGAGCGGGTCCTGGAGATGGCCGGCGAGAAGCCCTGATCCCTCCCCGCACACCCGGGTGACCTGAGGCCTCGCGTTCGTCGCCGCCCTTCGCCATCATCCGGGCTGCCCACGTCCAACCCCTCTGCCCACCCAGCCGATGCCCGCTCCCACCCACCGCCATACCGCCGCCGCGCTTCGTTCCCGCTCCCTGGGGCTCGCGGGTCTGGCGCTGGCCGCCCTGTCCGTACTCGTCCCGTCCCGGGCCTCGGCGCAGACGCTGGCCGAGGACGACCCCGTCCTCCGAGGGATCTGGACCGAGGCCACCGAAGGATCCCAGATCCGGGAGCTGGCCCAGACCCTTCTCGATTCACTCGGACCCCGCCTCACGGCCTCCCCGGGGATGGAGCGGGCTCAGGACTGGGCGGTGCGGACGCTGGAGTCGTGGGGAGTGGAGGCCCGCCTCGAGGAGTACGGCACCTGGCTCGGTTGGGACCGGGGACCGAGCCACGTGGACCTGGTATCGCCACGCATACGGTCGCTGGAGGGGAGGATTCTCGCCTGGAGTCCGGGCACCGGAGGGGAGCCGGTGGAGGGCCCGGTGGCGACCCTCCCCCTCATGAGGGGTCCAGGGGATTTCCAGGCGTTCCTGCCGTCGGTGGAGGGCCGATACGTCCTGGTGGGCCTCGCCCAGTCGACCTGCCGTCCCGACGATCAGTGGGAGGAGTACGCCCTGCCGGAGTCGCTCGAGCGGATGAGGGCGGAGCGCCAGGAGGCCCAGGCCGCCTTCAACGCCTCCCTCGGCTCCCTGGGGATGACCTCGAAGGAGATCCACCTGGCGCTGGAAGCGGCTGGGGCCCTGGGAATCGTGACCTCCAATTGGACCGGCGTGCCGGGGACGACCCGGGTGTTCAACGCCTACACGCGCCGGATCCCGACGCTGGAGCTCTCCTGCGAGGACTTCGGGCTGGTGCATCGTCTGGCCGAGAACGATCAGGGACCGATGCTCAGGGTGACCGCCGAGAGCGAGTTCCTGGGGGAGATCCCGGTCTTCAACGTCATCGGGGAGATCCGCGGGACCGAGCGTCCCGAGGAGTACGTGATGCTCTCGGCCCATTTCGATTCCTGGGAGAGCGGGTCCGGCGCCACCGACAACGGTACCGGGTCGGTCCTCATGATGGAGGCCATGCGTATCCTGACCGAGGCCTACCCGGCCCCCCGGCGGACCATCCTCATCGGGTTGTGGAGCGGCGAGGAGCAGGGACTGAACGGTTCCCGGGCCTTCGTGGCGGACCACCCGGAGATCACCTCGAACCTCCAGGCCCTCTTCAATCAGGACAACGGGACCGGTAGGGTCGTGAACCTCTCGGCGTCGGGCTTCACCGATGCCGGCGGGTCGCTGGCCCGCTGGCTCTCCCGCGTCCCGGGGGAGGTGACGCGGCACATCGATCTGACTCTGCCGGGAAATCCGTCGTCCGGGGGGACGGACCACGCCGCCTTCGTCTGTGTGCCGGCTCCGGGATTCAATCTGGGCGCCCTGAGCTGGGACTATGGGTCCCACACCTGGCACACGCATCGGGACACCTTCGACAAGCTCTCCTTCGACGACCTCCGAAACAACGCGGTTCTGGTGGCCTCGCTGGCCTACCTGGCGTCGGAGGACCCGGAGCGCGTGAGCCGGGACACCCGTTCCATCATCCTCGACCGCCGGGGAGAGGCGCAGCAGTGGCCGGTCTGCCAGCCGGCCGTCCGGAACTCGGCGAACTCGCCCCGGATGCAGTAGCCTCCCTCCGGACCGAACGAGGGCGGCTCCCGGCGGCGCGGAGGGCCTCGTGCCAGCGGGCCGGCGGGACCGTCCGCTCCCGCTCGGCGGGGTTGAGCCGGAACCAGCGGGAGACCAGGAGGATCTCGGCGGCCTCGTGCGCGGTGAGCCCGGCGGCTCCGGTGGTGGGCCCGGAGAAGGCGGCGTGTACGCGCTCGCCGCACCGAGCCTCGGTCCGGGGGGACCGGGGCGCCGGAAACTGGTCCACGATGCGTCCGCTGCGGATCAGGTAGAACCGGCGAGCGCCGTTGTGGCCGTCCACGGGATAGACGAAGCGGAGTCCTTCGACCTCACCCCGGTAGGCGGCGAGGTCTTCCTGAAAGCGGCGCAACCGGTCCATGCGGTCCCGCTGGGCCGCGGCATATTCGAAGTCCAGCCGCCGGGCCGCCCGGACCATGGCTTCGTGGAGGAGGGTGAGGGGACGCCAGGACAGGCCCTGCACGAAGGTTCGAGCCTCCTCCACCCGCTTCAGGTAGTCGCCTGCCGTGATGCCTCCGGCGCAGGGGGCCGGACAACTCCCCAACTCGGCCCGGATGCACCCGGGCACTCTCTCGAAGGCGGCGGCTTCGCCGAAAAGGTCGAGCTGGTCCGCGAAGTGCATGGGGGTCGCGGAGGGGCAGTCCCGGAGACCCAGGACGTGGCTGAGGTCCCGGATGGTGCGCGCCACGTGCCCGACGCGGGGAAAGGGGCCGAAGTACTCGGCTCCGTCCTGGCCGACCCGGGTGACGGGGAGGACCCGGGGCGCGGGCTCCCGGGTGATCTTCACGAATGCGAAGGCCCGTTTCCGCTTGTGTTGGACGTTGTAGCGAGGTCGATGCTCCTGGATGAGCCGCATCTCCCGCACGAGGGCACCGAATTCGTCGGGGATGTACTCCCACTCGACGTCGGTGGCCTCCCGGATGATCTCGGCGGGCTTCTGGCCGGGCTCGGCCCGGAAGTAGGAGAGGACGCGACTTCGGACCCGGACCGACTTCCCCACATAGAGGAGTTCGCCTCCGGGTCCGAGCATGCGGTACACCCCGGGCCGGTTCTCGGCCTGGGCCCGGACGCGGGCCCGGAGCTCGGGATTGAGGGGAGGGGTCATGACCGACAACCATCGTGGCGATGTTCGCCTTCTCTTCGGGTCGGCCAAGATGGCCTGCGGTCCGCCGGCTGTCCAGAAGGCGCGCCGAACGGGTGCGTCGTTCAGATGCTTCGAACCGGATCCTGGTCCTCCGCTCCGGGGCCGATGAGGCTCAGTACCCGATCCCCGTCCAGCTCCCGGGGCTCGAAGGTGAACACCCGTAGAACCTTGGCGGTCTGGGACAGGGCATGGCCCACCCGGGGAAGATCCAGCATGCCGGCCATCCCCTCCGCTCCGAGGCGCTGAACGCGACCGGAACGGTGCTGTACGAGGAGATTCAACTCGAACAGGCTCGAGCGGGCCGGGAAGTCCAGGACCACCTCCCCGGGCTCCAGCCCCAGCTCCCGGGCCAGCCGGTCCTCCACCGCCCGTTTCCGTGGGCCGTCACCCGAGACCCAGGGGGCGAGCTCCACACCGTCGAGATCCGCGGCCGTGAGCTCCAGCGCCCGCTTGGGAAGGCGTCTGTGGCGAAGGGCGGGAATCCAGCGGGAGGCGAGGCGCTCGGTTCCCTCGGTCGTCCCTTGGGCCTCCGCCCGGCGTCCGATCTCGTAGAGGAGCTCTTCGTCCGTGGGACCCACCAACTCCTCGGGATCCAGCAGCTCCTCCCCGAGTGCCTCGTCCACGATCCTCTTGTAGAGGGCGGTTGCGGCTCGTACCGCGTGGTGCCAGTAGACGTTGCGGAACATCTGGTAACGGGAGAAGAGGAGGGACTCCAACGCCGCCACCGCCTTTTCCTTCACACCCACCTCCCACGCTCCCGACACGGGATCCTGAAGGAGGGTCAATCCCAGGAGAAGCCGGTCCACATCCACCTCCCCATAGGGCACTCCGCAAAAGCGAGCGTCCCGACGGAGGTAGTCCATCTTGTCCAGATCTAGGCTCCCGCTCACGAGACCCCGGAGGGGTGCCGGGCCCTGTCCGCGGATCATCGCGTGGATCCGCCTGGGGGCGCCGGGCCCCAGGGGGAGGAGAGCGGCATGGAGCTCGGGGGACTCGAAGAAGCGGGCGCTCACCTCCTCGTGGTCCGCCGGGATGTTGTCCGGCTCCAGCTCCTCCAGGGCGTGTGAGAACGCGTAATGTCCGATGTCGTGCAGGAGCGCCGCGTAGGGGATGAGCTCCCGGTCGACCCAGACCTCGTCCGGGACCGCCTCCTGGTCGCAGAGTAGCCGCAGCGCCGTGCGGGTGAGGTGGTAGACGCCCAGTGCATGGTCGAACCGGGTATGGGTGGCTCCGGGATAGACCAGGTGGGCGAAGCCGAGCTGGCGGATGTAGCGGAGCCGCTGGAAGGCGGGTGTGTCCACGATCCGGACCGCCGTGGAGGAGAGGCGGATCGTATTCCAGAGGGGATCTCGGATGATACGGCTTTGGTCGTTGTGCATGGTGGACTCTACCCGCAGGCATGGAGCCCAGCAATGACGCTACCGGCCGTCGGTTGGTGCTCCCCGATGCCTTCCCGACCTTCCCTCGGCTCCGGGTATTCCGAAATCGCCTCCGCCTGGACCGACCCGACCATTGCGGCGCCCGGCGGTGGGGCCCAAGATGGCATCGCAACGTCCGGACGAAGCCGCCGACCATCGACTCGTCGGGGGAGCCCGGGGGGCCGCGACGGACCCCCGTTTCCGACGCCGAAGTGCACCGGGAACTCCTGCAGGTCGGCGGTGTCCAAGGGGCGGACCTTGACCAGATTGCCTGACCCTGGAATCTTCCAGGGCTTTATTACCTCGGCGCCGTATCAAGGCCGGAGCCGATACACTGAAGGCCAGCCACCAAGCTGGTCGCTGGAGATAGATGATGGCCGGAACCACTGCTTCGAAGACCGCTCCCAAGGGAGGTCGGAAGCGCAAGAAGGGTCGTGGGAACGTCCTCACCGGGTTCGACGCCTCCGTAGAAGAGCAGACCGCCCTCGATCAGTACCTTCGGGACGTGTCTCGCCACGAGCTCATCACCCCCGAGATGGAGAAGATCCTCGGGGCCCGGGCTCAGGCGGGGGACGAGGACGCGGTGCAGGAGCTCGCTCGGGCGAATCTCCGTTTCGTGATCAGCGTGGCGAAGAAGTACCAGAATCGGGGCGTGTCCCTCACGGATCTGATCCAGGAGGGGAACGTCGGTCTGGTCACTGCGGCCCGAAAGTTCGATCCGGATCAGGGGGTGAAGTTCATCTCCTACGCCGTCTGGTGGATCCGACAGGCCATCCTCGCCGCTCTGGCGAATCATGGCCGTTCCGTCCGTGTGCCCCTGAACCGGGCCAGCGACCTGGCCCGCATCTTCCGCGAGAAGGAGCGGCTCAAGCAGGAGCTGGGGCGTGAGCCGTCTTCCGAGGAGCTGGCCAAGGCCACCGAGCTGACGCCGGAGCTCGTGGAGTCCCTCCAGACCCTGAATGCGGCCGAGATCCGACTCGATGCGCCCATCGGGGACTCGGAGGACTCCCAGCTGGTGGAGCGCTTCATCACCGAAGAGGCGGCGGAGCCCGAGATCGAGGTGGAGAGCCGGCTGCTCACCGAGGCCGTGACCGAGGCCCTCTCTACGCTGGAGGCCCGGGACGCCCGGGTGCTGCGGCTGTACTTCGGGCTGGAGGGTGAGCGTGAGCACACCCTCGAGGAGATCGGCAACATGCTGGGTGTGACCCGGGAGCGGATCCGGCAGCTCCGGGATCGGGCGCTTCGCCGGCTCCGGGAAGGAGCCAAGGGCGACGCGCTGGAGTCCTTCGCCGCATGACGGGAACCGGGTGCGGGTTCTGACCTGCGTCTCGCAGCGCCCCGACGCCTCCCGGGAGCTTCGGCTCCCGGGAGGCGTTCGCACGTTCGGGGCATGACGGAGGGGGTGGTCATCGCCTCGGGCGGAGGCGGATACGACGTGCTTCTGGACGATGGCCAGACGGTGCATGCCGTCCTCCGTGGCCGGGTGAAGCGCCAGTCCCGGGTCGGGGACCAGGTGGTGATCGGCGACCGGGTGGCGGTGGAGGAGGTGGAGGCGGGCACCGGGACGAGCTGGGCGGTGGAGGCGGTGCGACCCCGGGACTCCGCCATCGCTCGCAAGGGCCACGCCGAGCGGCGCCCGAAGCTGATCGCCGCAAATGTGGATCGCATGTTCGCCGTGGTGGCGGCTCGGGATCCAGAGCCGCGACTGACTCAGCTCGACCGGCTCCTGGTCATCGCCGAGGCGAACCGGGTCCCGGCCACGGTCGTGGTCAACAAGGTGGATCTTCCAGGGGCGGTGGAGGAGGCGGACCGGATCGAGGCGCTCTACGCCGGGATCGGCTACCCCGTCCTCCGTGTGAGCGCCGAGAGCGGTGAGGGGCTGGAGACGCTGCGGGAGGCCCTGTCGGAGGGGACGTCGGCCCTGATCGGTGCCTCCGGTGTCGGAAAATCGTCGTTGCTCAACGCCCTGGCGCCGGGATTGGCCCTTCGGACCGGCGAACTTTCGAGACGCGTCCGCCGGGGGCGCCACACCACCGTCCGATCGAGGCTCCTGCGCCTGCCCTTCGGCGGCCTGGTGGCCGACACACCGGGGTTCGGCGACGTGGGCGTGTGGGGGGTGCCGGCGGAGGAGGCGGAGGAGTGCTTCCCCGAGATCCTGGACCTTCGGGACGGGTGCCGGTTCCGGGGCTGCGCCCATTTGAAGGAGCCCGGTTGCGCCGTCCTGGAGGGGGTCGAGGCGGGTGACGTCGCCCGGAGCCGCTGGGAAAGCTACGCGGAGCTCAGGAGGGTCGGGTCCTGATCGCGCCCAGGAGCCTGGTAGGACGCCCCTCAGAGACTCTCGCCGGAAGCAGGACCGGGTGGATCGGCCCGGTGGCCTCCGACGCTGGCCTGGGTGACACGCAGGGGTACGACCCTGGGGCTGTCCGTGAGGGCATCTCGCTCCACCCGGACGGGCCAGCCGTAGACCCGGGCCAGGATCTCCGGCACGAGCACCTCCCCGGGAGAGCCTTCCGCCGCCACACGACCGCGGTCCAGGAGGAGGATGCGGTCCGCGAACCGCCCGGCCAGATCGAGGTGGTGGGTGACCAGCAGGATCGTGATTCCGCACTCGGCGGAACCGCGGAGCAGCTCCAGGATGCCCATCTCGTGTCGGATGTCGAGGCTGGCCGTGGGCTCGTCGAGAACGAGGGCGTGGGGCTGCTGGGCCAGGGCTCGGGCGATCCGGACCCGCTGGAGCTCACCGCCCGAGAGCGTCTGCACCCGCCGGTCCGCGAGCTCGGCGATGTCGCACCGGTCCAGAGCGTCGTGGATCGCCTGCCGGTCCCGGTCGGACTCGGCCTGGAGGGGCCCGAGATGGGGATAACGCCCCATCGCCACCAGCTCCCGGACCGACATGGGAAACGGAAGGGGCTCGGACTGGGCCACGGCACCGATTCGAGTCGCCAGCTCTTTGCGGCCCCAGGCCCCGAGCAGCCGGCCGTCCAGACGGATCTCCCCGGAGTCGGGCCGGTTGGCACCCAGGATCGCCCGGGTCAGCGTGGATTTCCCCGACCCGTTCGGGCCCAGGATTGCAAAGAGCGTACCCGGGGCGACGTCGAAGGAGACCCTCTCCAGCGCCGGCCGGGGGGCGCCGGGATGGGTCAGAGTCAGGTCCCGGACCTCGAACTTCACGGGCCTGCCCCGGGGCCGTCGGCGTGCCCCGTCACTGGAGGGCGCTCCGGCGCAGAAGCACCAGGAAGATGGGGACCCCCACGAAGGCGGTGACGACCCCGATGGGGATCTCGGTGGGAGAGAGGAGGATCCGGGCCACCGTGTCGGCGGTGGTGAGGAAGGCGGCTCCTACCAGAAAGGAGAGGGGAAGGAGAACCCGGTGGTCCGAGCCCACCACCAGTCGAAGAGCGTGCGGCACCACCAGTCCCACGAAACCGATGACTCCCGCCACCGCGACCCCGGCAGCGGTGATGAGCGAGGCCGCGGCGAAGGCGATCCGTTTGACCCGCTCCACCTCGGTTCCCAGATAGAGCGCCGTCTCCTCACCCACCGCCAGGGTGTTGAGCGCCCGGGCCAGGCCGATCAGTACCAGGGCGGTGGGCAGGGTGTAGGCTGCCGCCACCGCCACGTTGTGCCAGTCGGCCCCCGCCGTGCTCCCCATCATCCACAGCACCGCGCTGCGCACGGTTCGGGCGTCGGACACGGCCAGAATGAACGAGATCACCGCCGAGAAGAAGGCCCCCACCACCACCCCCGCGAGAAGGAGAACCCGCACGTCCAGGGCGCGCCCGGAGGCCGTCGCGACCCGAAACACGAGGCCGATGGCGACCAATGCCCCGGCGAAGGCCGCCAGGGGGAGCGTCCAGGAGGAGAGGGTGGTGAGTCCCAGCGCCAGGACCGTGACGGCGCCGACGGCAGCACCACCCGATACGCCCAGGATGTAGGGCTCGGCCAGAGGGTTCCGCAGCAGGGCCTGGAAGATGGCTCCCGCCAGTGCGAGACCACCGCCCAGCACCGAGGCCAGGAGGATCCGGGGGAGACGAAAGCGGAGGATCAGATCTCGTTCCGTGGCTCCGCCGCCTCCGGTGAGCACCTCCAGGACCTCCCCGGGCGCGAGCCCCACCGACCCGACGAAGAGGCCCAGGGGCAGGACGAGGAGAGAGGTGAGCCCTACAGCCACCAGGCGGCTGCGGCGGCTCACGATCCGGATTCCGCCAGGCCGGGATGGAGTGCCCGGGCTACGGTCCACGCCGCCCGGCCCACCTCCGGCCCGGGAATCTCCACCCATCCGGGGAGCTCCACCGTGCGGCGACCCTCCAGGACACGGGCATCCACCCGGGAGCCCCGGGTCATGAGGATCACCTGGATCTCCCGCTCACGAAGTACCTCGGGGCTCACGGGGGCGTAGAGGGCATCCAGGTCGTCCAGCGCGTTCACGCCGCCGGCGAGTGTCGCCAACTCAGACAGAAAGGTCCCGGGGCCGGCGGCCAGGGGAGGGGTGCCGCCGAGGAGATAGACGAAGGAGACCCGGGGCAGGGAGTCCACGGCGGTTCGAACGGCGTCGAGGGTGGCGTCCAGTTGCCCCACGAGCCGCACGGCCTCGTCGTCGGCCCCTGCGAGATGGCCCAGCTGTCGGATCATCACCCGGATGTCCCGGATGGCTGTGGGACGCAGCGCCAGCACGGGAACGCCGATCTGGTCCAGAATGCGAGCCGTCCGGAGATCCGATTCTCCGGCGAAGGCCACCACTACGTCGGGTTCCAGCGTCCGGAGGATCTCGAGGTTCGGTTGGAGTCCTCCGCCCACGCTGGGCAGATGCGCGACCGCGGCGGCGGTATCGTAGTCGGAGCGTCCCGCCAGGCGGTCTTCGGCCCCCAGCCGAACGAGGGTCTCGGTGGACGCGGGGACCAGCGAGACGATCCGGGTTGCGGGCCCTCGAAGGCGAAGGATCTCTCCATCATGACCCTGGACCAGAATCTCGGAGGACGAACCCTCCACATGGTTGGGCCCCCCGGGGTCGGCGAGGGATCCGGCGGCGGGATCGTCGTCCGCCGCGTCCCGGTCGGTGGAGGGGGTGCATGCCCACAGGGGGACAAGGAGTCCCGCCAGAAGAGCCCCGGCCAGGGCCCGACGGGTCAACACGGGTCAGGGCGCGACGGAGAGGGGCGCGCAGCTCTCCTCGAATGCCCGGTACCACGTCCCCTCTCGCCGGTCCAGCGCCATCATCCATCGGGCCTGGGTCCCGAACAGCTCAACAAGGATCTCCACTTCCCCGTCGCCGTCCCAATCCGCCGACTCGAAGAAGCGCTGGGCAGCCTTCCCTCTGGTCACGGGCCGGTAGTCCACGTACCCCGCCCGGTACCGACTGCCGTTCCGGACTCCCAGGATGAAGAGATCGTACGCCGCTTCGGTGAGGGATTCACCGATCCGCAGCGCGTCCTGGTAGAGGAAGGTCCCGGCGAAGGCCCCCTCCGGATCTCCGTCCATGGGGAGGGCCTGGAAGTCGGCCCTCATGTCCAGGACCGCCCCGGGCCAGGTGGCGTCGAGTTCCCGGATGGCCTCGGTGACGAGCTCCACGGCGGCGGTCCGCTGGTCCAACGTGTGATCCGGGGCCACGAAGGGGGTGTAGGGCCGATCACCGGCTACCGACGAGCTTACGGCGATGAACCGGGTCGCTTCGTTGGCGTCGGGTACCATCTCGAGAGTCCCGAAGCCCACGGGGACCGGGGAGCAGAGTCCCGGTTGAGTGGCCAGGCTGTCGATGCGCACCGTACCCACCCGGCTGCCCTCTGCGAAGAGGGTGAACGCCGTTCCCCGTGCCATGCGCTCACGGGCGAAGAGCTCCGTCGATCCGGGCATGTCCACATCCCGGGGGAGCGTCATGAGGGTATCCTGGCCGATCTCCGCCACGGGGCGGATGCGGACCCGATTGCCCTCAAGCCGTTCCCCCATGAACACCGCCGGTCCGTCCGGAAGCACCGGCCCATCGGGCTCCTCCGTCACGGTCGAGTCGGCAACCGCGGTGGTGTCGATCTTCTCGGGGGGTGGCTGGAGCGCAACCTCTACACCGCCCCACTCCACGTTGTCGCACGCGGAGACGGCAAGTACAATCAGCAGCGCTGCAGCAATGCGCGTGGTGGGACCGGACACGGGATTCGTTGGTAGACGGGCAGCGTCGAGAGGGAGGGTGGAGACCCTCCCGAGACAGGCAAGCTACCCCTGTGCGGGGATCCGTGCCAGCCGTCCGCCCGGTCGTCGAGCCGGGCCTTCCCACCTCCATCTCCCGAGCCTGGACCATGAAGGACACCGCAACCCGCGCCCTGGATCCGCTCCACTTCCGCTCGGTCATGGGGGCGTTCCCCACCGGCGTGTCGGTGGTCACGTCCCGGCTGGCCGACGGCTCTCCCGCGGGGCTCACCGTGAATTCCCTGACCTCCGTGTCGCTGAGCCCCCTCCTTCTCCTGGTCTGCATCGACCACGGCTCCTCGTCCCACAGCGCCATCCTGGACTCCGGTGCCTTCGCCGTGAATCTCCTGGGGGAGGAGGAGCGCGACCTCTCCGAGACCTTCGCCCGAGGTGAGAGAGACGAGCGTTTCGCCGAACTGGAGTGGGGTGAGGGTCCCACCGGAAGTCCCATCCTGTCCCAGGCCCTGGGGTGGATCGACTGCCGGGTCCACCAGACCCACGTGGCGGGGGATCATACCATCGTCGTGGGACGGGTCGTGGGGTACGAGCTCGCCGATGGGTGGCCTCTGGTCTACCACCGGGGCGGGTACGCGAGGCTGGAGCGGCCCTGATGGCGGGTTGGGCTCCAGCCTTTCTCCTCGGCGTGGCCACCGCGGTGGTGTTGGAGACGGGGATGGGTCTCCTGCTCTTTCTGTCGCCGGGGCTGTTGCCGGCGCTGACCGGGGTCCTGGCCGTGGGCCTGGGTTCTCTGGCGTCGGGGCTGGCGTCCGTCCGGTCGGGCCCGGAGGCCGGGGTGCGGTGGCGCTGGCTTCTGGCGGCGGGGAGTCTGGTCGGTGCCGCCGTCCTCTCCGTCGGCTGGAGCTTCCAGGGTGAAGCAGGGCCGGATTCGTGGCTGGGTCGCGGCGGTCTGCTGGCCTTCCTCGTTGCCCTGCCCCTGTACAGCCTCGGAGCCTGCCTGGCGGCGGTGGCCCGGAGCGGTGCCGAGCCCCGCCCCGGCGCCTGGGCGGCGCTTGGGGGTGCCGCCGGAGTCCTGGTGGTGGGGCTGGCGCTGGTTCCCCGCTTCGAGCCCTTCAGCGTCTACCTCTTCGGCCTGATGTGCGTCGCCCTCTCGGCTCTGGGAGTGGTGACGAACGCGTCCTCCGATGGACCGGGTCGCCAGGACCCCATCGAGGGCGGCGATCCCTGGGCGCTGGAGAGGTGGGAGCCGTGATCGTCGTCCACCTCTCGGACCTGCACCTGGGCCACCGGGCCTTCTCCCGAAGCGAGCGGGGGCAGAATGTGCGGGAGCGGGACCTGGCAGTGGCCTTCCAGCGGGCCATGGAGGCGACGGTGGAGGAGGCGCCGGACCTGGTCCTCATCTCAGGGGACGTCTTCGACAGGCCCGACCCCCCTCCCGGCGCGCTGGTAGCGCTCACCCGGGGGCTCGAGGCCCTCCACAGCCGCCTCCCCGAGACCAGGGTGCTCATGGTGGCCGGTGCACGGGACACGCCCCGGCGGGAGGAGGATCCAGGAGCTCTCGCGGCGTTGGACGCCTTTCCGAACGTGGATGCCGCCTCCAGCAGGGCTCGCACGGTGGTCCTCACGGGCCACTCCGCGCAGGTGGTGCTTCTTCCGTACCGCTCCACCCTGTCCCGGCCCTGGCCTGCGCCGGACCCGGATCCCCGTCGCCGTTGGAATGTCGTGGTGGCTCATGGCCGGGTGACGGAGACGCCGGGGCCGGGTGTCGTCCTGGACCCGTCCCGATGGGACTATCTGGCCCTCGGTGGCCTCCACTCCTTCCGCCGCATCGGCGCTCGGGCCGCCTATGCGGGTGCGCTGGAGCGGGTGGGCCCGGCGCCGTGGGAGGAGGCTGCGGAGGAGAAGGGGTTCGTCGTTGCAGATCTCGCCAGCGGCGAGGTTCGCTTCCGGCCGGTTCCCGGGCGTCCCGTGGTGGCCATGGCCCCTACGCGCATACCGCCGGGGGATCCCGCTGCCCTCGAGTCGAGAATCCTGGAAGTGACCCGGGAGATCCCGGGAGGGATCGAAGGGAAGATCGTCCGGATCCGCCTGGCCGGGCCACGACCCCGGGACCTCCGGGGGCTGGAACCGGGTTTTCTCGCCGCCCTGGCGGACAGGGCTCTCCACCTCTCCATCGAGTTCGAGGAGGACGGTGGATCCCCCGCTGCGGAGCCTCCACTCCTGGAACGAGCCAGGGACGCGCTGGAGTCCACCGATGGACGGGCCCGGGTCCTGCTGGAACGGGTCCTGGTGGGAGAGGGGGGAGGGGGATGAGGATCGTCTCCATCACCGGCGACGGGGGTCTGGCGACGGGCCTCGCAGCCGGAGAGATCCCCCCGGGGCTCGTGGCGATGGTGGGCCGGAGCGGCCGATTGCGGGGCTGGATCCACCACATTCTGGCGGGCACCGAGGATGGCCTCCGGGTCACGACCCGGCCCCGGGTCCCGGATCCGGCGCTGACCCGGCTGGCCCCGGAGCTGCGCCGGGCTCTGGAATCCGGGCTCGGCCTGGCGACGGCCGAGGAGGTGGTGGAGGCCGGAACCACGGCGCTGGCCCTTCTGGCTGGACTGGACCGGGTGGACGCCGCCCGGGTGCACCTGGTCCGGCTCCGGGGTGCGCCGGACCCGGAGCCCCGTCGCGAGGCGGAGGCCCTCATGGAGCGGATCCGTGAGCTGGAGGGCGCTCCCGAGGAGTTGGACGCGCTGGAGGCCGAACTCCGCTCCCTGAGGGGGGACGACGCAGAGATCACCGGAGATGTGGAGGCGGCCACCATGGAGTGGCTGCGGGAGCGTCAGGACGCCGAAACTCAGCTCGGGGCGTATCGGGACCGTGCTCGAGAGCTCAAAGTCCGGATCGAGGGTCTGGAGGAGGCGGGAGAATCGGCGGAGTGCCCCACCTGCGGCCGGGTTCTGGAGGAGCTTCGCGACCAGGTTCTGGAGACGCTCCGGGAGGAGTGGGAGAGCGTCGTTCAGGACGGGAGCTGGTGGCGGAGACGGCGGGAACAGCTCGAGGGCAAGCCGGATCGGCTTCGGGAGCTCGAGGGGCGGGCGCTCCGGCTGCATGCCGCGACCGAGGGGCTGGCAGAGCGGGTCGAGGTGGTCCGGGATCGGGTGCGCGAGCTGGAGGGGGCGCGTCTCAAGCTCGCGGAGCGGGTGGGCGGAGGGCCGGATTCCCAGGTGGAGGGAGGGGTGGGACGGCTCCCGGACCAGGTCTGGTCGGCGGTGGACCGGTCGCTCTATCGTACGGCCCGAAGCCTTCGGGAGGCCGCCCGGGAGCAGCTCATGGATCGGGCGTCCCGCATCCTGGCGAGAATGACCGGGGGCCGGATCCTGGCCGTCGGTTGGTCCGGGACCGGTCGTCTGGACCTTTTCGGGCTCGAAGGGCCCCTCCATCCGCCGGTGGCGGAGGACGAGGCGACGGCCTACATCGCGGCACGGATCGCCGTGGCCCAGACGGTGGCGGCCCGGGCCGGCACGCCCTTTCCGCCCCTGATCGTGGCCGAGCCCTTCGATCGCATGGACGACGCGGTGAAGATCCGCACGGTGGATCTCCTGCGGGAGATCCTCGGCCCCGTCTTCGAGCAGGTGCTTCTGGTGACCCGGGGCGAGGTGGTGGATTTCTACCCGGAGGCCTTCGATGCCATCGTGGAGCTTCGGAGGGATGCCCATTCGGGACCAGCGACCTTCCGCCGGATGCCGGCGGGGTTGGGTCCTCTCCGCCTGGAGTCCGTGGACGACGCCACGTCTCAATCCCCCCGGTAGCGGGCCTGCTCGGCGCCCACCGGGGCATCGGGTCGCCAACGGAACCGTGGGCGGGGCTCTCCCCCCTCCACCACGTCCGCCACCAGGTCGCCCAGGACCGGTGCGAACTTGAATCCGTGCCCGCTTCCTCCGGTGGCAAGGACCAGGCCTGGCCGATCCGGGTCCCGGTCGATCCAGAAGTCCCCGTCCCGGCTGTCGCAGTAGAAGCAGGTGCGGG
>JARRPL010000020.1:0-20420 GCA_037382905.1 Gemmatimonadota bacterium
CGGCGTCGCACCGGGACGCCGAAGAGGGCCTCCGGGGCCGGTGCGAAAGGGAGAGGCGGACGATCCGAAGCCGGAGAGCGAGGAGACGGGTCCGGGCTCTTGACCCCTCCGGGGGGGCCGGATAGCCTTTTCCATGGAAGTCCCAGACTTCGCCACACGGACCGCGCGCCCGCTCCTTCCCCGGCACAAGCTGCCGCGGCGAGGGGGCGGGCGCGTCGCATAGACCTCCCAGACCCGACCCGGATCCCCATGTCAGCCGAGCGAACCCGACGCGGTGCCAGCATCCTCAAGGAAGGCCTCACCTTCGATGACGTGCTCCTGGTGCCGGGCCACTCCACCGTTCACCCGAAGGACACGGATGTGGCCTCGCTCCTGACCCGGACAGTGTCGGTGAACCTCCCTCTGGTGGCCGCCGCCATGGATACGGTCACCGAGTCCCGAATGGCGATCCAGATGGCTCGGGAGGGTGGGATCGGGATCGTCCACAAGAACATGCCCGTGGAGGCTCAGGCCGGAGAGGTGGACCGGGTGAAGCGGTCCGAGAGCGGGATGATCCTCAAGCCCATCACGCTGGGCCCCGATGCCACCCTCCGGGATGCCCACGCCCTCATGGCCCGCTTCTCCATCTCCGGCGTGCCCATCGTGGCGGAAGGCCAACGGCTGGTGGGCATCATCACGAACCGCGACCTGCAGTTCGAGACGAACCTGGACCGATCCATCCAGGACATCATGACCAGCCAGAGCCTGGTGACGGTGCCGGAGGGGACGACGCTGGAGGAGGCGGAGCGGGTTCTCCACGAGCATCGAATCGAGAAGCTCCCGGTGGTGGACGATCAGGGACGGCTGAAGGGGCTCATCACCGTCAAGGACATCTTCAAGCGCCGGCAGTATCCCCACGCCTGCAAGGACGAGCACGGGCGTCTCCGGGTGGGCGCGGCCATCGGGGCCTCCCACGGCGACCTCGACCGGGCCCGGGCGCTCCTGGAGGCCGGGGCGGACGTCCTGGTGGTGGACACGGCCCACGGGCACTCCGAAGGGGTGCTGTCGGCGGTGGCTCGGACCAAGGAGGCCTTCCCCGACGCCCAGCTCATCGCCGGCAACGTGGGGACGGCCGCAGGAGCCCGGGCGCTGGTGGAGAGGGGCGTCGACGCCGTGAAGGTGGGGGTGGGTCCGGGCTCCATCTGCACCACCCGCGTGGTGACGGGCGTGGGGCTGCCCCAGCTCACCGCCATCATGGACGCGGTGGACGGGGTGGACGGGCAGGTACCGGTCATCGCCGACGGGGGCATCCGGTACTCGGGGGACATCGTCAAGGCGTTGGCGGCGGGGGCCCACTCCGTGATGATGGGCTCCATGTTCGCCGGAACGGAGGAGTCGCCGGGAGAGGCCTTCCTCCTGGAAGGACGACGGTTCAAGACCGTCCGGGGAATGGGCTCTCTGTCCGCCATGGAGGAAGGGTCCGCCGACCGCTACTTCCAGGAGGGTCAGGAACGGCGGAAGTTGGTGCCGGAAGGCATCGAGGCTCGGGTCCCCTACAAGGGCCCGGTGTCCGACACCCTCTACCAGCTGGTGGGCGGCCTCCGGAGCGGGATGGGGTACGTGGGTGCCGGGACGTTGGCGGAGCTCCGGGACCGGGCCTCCTTCATCCGGGTCACCAGCGGCGGCCTGAGGGAGAGTCACCCCCACGACGTCACCATCACCCGGGAGGCTCCGAACTACCACCTCTGAGGTCGGGGAGGTCGGGAGACGGACGGCCTCATTGCGCCGCCCCCGCCCGGGACTCAACGTAGGAGAGAATCCGTCCACCGCGACGGGCGACGTCGCGCCATCCCTCATCGCAAAGTCATCGCATGGACCTTTCCGAGCTCACCCCTCGCCTCCTGCTGGGACCAGGCCCGTCGCCCGTGGACCCCCGCATCCTGGAGGCGCTGGCTCGCCCCACCGTGGGACACCTGGATCCCCAGTTCCTGGAGATCATGGACGAGGTCAACGAGGGGCTGCGCGAGGTGTTCGGGACGGAGAATGCCCTGACGTTCCCGGTGTCGGGCACGGGCTCGGCGGCACAGGAGGCGGCCATGACCAACCTCCTGGAGCCTGGGGACACGGCCATCGTGGGCGTGAACGGGGTCTTCGGGGGCCGGCTGGCCGAGATGGCTCGGCGGGCCGGTGCCACCGTGGTGGAGATCCCGGCGGAATGGGGTCGCATCGTGGAGCCGGAACAGGTCCAGGACGCCTTGCGAACCCACCCCGAGGCCACCGTGGTGGCGGTGGTGCTGGCGGAGACCTCCACAGGAGTGTGGCAGCCCGTCGACGAGATCGGAGCGCTGGTGGGAGCGACCGACGCCCTCCTGGTGGCGGATGCGGTCACCGCCCTGGCCGGGACGCCGGTGGATGTGGACCGGGTCGGCATCGACGTCTGCTACTCCGGCACGCAGAAGTGCCTCGGGGTCCCTCCCGGACTGGGACCTATCACCTTCTCCCAGAAGGCCATGGAGCGGATCCGCCGCCGGCGCGAGCCACCCCGGAGTTGGTACCTGGACGTGACCCTTCTGGCGGAATACGTGAGCGAAGGCGCCCAGCGCCGGTACCATCACACGGCCCCGGTCAACATGATGTATGCCCTCCTGGAGGGACTCCACATCGTGCAGGAGGAAGGCCTCGACGCCCGGTATTCCCGGCACGCCCGGGTGGGCCGCCGCCTCAAGGCCGAGCTGGTGGACCGGGGCTTCACCCTCTTCGCCCAGGACGGGCATCGCCTTCCCCAGCTCACGTCGGCGCTGCTCCCGGAGGGCCTGGAAGAGGGACCGCTGCGGAGGCAGCTCCTGGAGGAGCACGGCATCGAGGTGGGTGGAGGTCTGGGGGCGGCCGCCGGGAAGCTCTGGCGGATCGGACTCATGGGCTCCGGGGCCACCGACGAGAACGTGGACCGCCTCCTCCAGGCGGTGGACGTCGTGCTGGGTACCACGGCTGCCCGGAGCTGACCGTTGAGGGCTGGGAGAGGAATCGCCGGGCGGGCGTGGGGAGCGGTCCTGGGGCTGGCGCTCGTGGGGTCCGCCTGTACCGGACGCGGCACCTCCGTGCCCCCGCCGCCGGCTCCGGTGGACGTCTCGTTGCCGGCACCCGAGGTGACGCCGGCCTGGGAGCCGGGGTGGGCGGCGCCCGACGCTCCGGAGACGGGGCCTCTCGATCCCATCCTCACCTCCCGCACGGCCTTCCATCCGGATCTCGAAGCGGACATCGCCCGCTGGGTCGAACGGTACGCGGTGGAGCAGACCGACTGGTTCGCCGCCTATCTGACCCGGATGGGGCGGTACGGTCCCCTGGTGGATTCGGTCCTGGCGGAGCTTGGAGCGCCCCCGTCGCTACGTTACCTCCCCATCGTGGAGAGCGGGTATTCACCCCACGCCGTGAGTCGCGTGTCGGCAGCGGGCATGTGGCAGTTCATGGCCCCCGTGGCCCGAAGCATGGGGATGCAGGTGGATCGGATCGTGGACGAGCGGCACGATCCCCACCGGGCCACCCCCGCGGCGATCCAGTACCTCATGGAGCTGGAGCAGCGATTCGATTCGTGGTTCCTGGCGCTTGCGGCCTACAACGGGGGTCCGACCCGGGTGAGTCGACTCCTCCGGCGACACGCCCCCCTGGCCCCCCTGAACGATTCCCTCTTCCTGGTCATTCGGCCGCACCTCCCTCGGGAGACTCGCGAGTTCGTCCCCAAGTTCCTCGCGGCGGCGACGCTGGCGGAGGCGCCGGAGCGGTTCGGCCTGGGCCCCGACGGGGAGCTCGCGCCGTTGGAGTTCGACGTGGTCACGGTGCCCGATGCCACCACGCTGGACGTGGTGGCAGGGGCCGCAGGGGTCCCTGAGGAGGAGGTGCGGGAGCTCAACCCTCAACTGCGGCGCGGGATCACTCCCAGGGGACGGCGAACGGTCCTGAGGATCCCCCGGGGGCGGGCTGCCGCCTTCGCCGAGGCCTACGCTCGGATCCCTCCGGAAGAACGGGTCACGATCACCGAGCACGTGGTGAGCGCCGGTGAGACGCTTTGGGACATCGCCCGGAGGTACGGGATCCGTTCCGCCGAGCTGGAGTCGGCGAATCCCCGCATCCGCCCCGAGCGCCTGCAGATCGGAACCGTCCTCGTGGTGCCGTTGGTGCCCCGGGACAGCAGCTGAGGCGCCCGGGGCGT
Organism: Gemmatimonadota bacterium; assembly: GCA_037382905.1. GTDB lineage: Bacteria > Gemmatimonadota > Gemmatimonadetes > Longimicrobiales > Gaopeijiaceae > Gaopeijia. The sequence goes on from JARRPL010000020.1 coordinate 4,187, forward strand.
CACTCCGGACCGGCGCTCCACGTGCCGGAGCGGCCGCCCTCTTTCCGCACCAGGCGGACCTCCTCCAGGACCATGCCCCGATCCAGCGCCTTGCACATGTCGTACAGGGTCAGGAGGGCCACGGAGACGGCGGTGAGGGCCTCCATCTCCACACCGGTCCGTCCCCGGTAGCGGGCTTCGGCTCGCCCTCGAACGCCGGGGATGTCCGGGTCCGGCTCCAGCTCCACCGTCACGGACGCTCCAGGAAGTGCGTGGCAGAGGGGGATGAGCTGATCGGTCCGCTTTCCCGCCTGGATTCCGGCGATGCGGGCCACCGACAGGGCCTCGCCCTTGGGCGTCCGGCCCTCCACCAGCGCCTCCAGCGTTTCGGGGGCCATGCGGAGGCACCCCACCGCCACGGCGATGCGGATCGTCTCTTCCTTGCCGGTGACGTCCACCATACGGGCGTGGCCCTCGGCGTCGAGATGGGTGGGGCGGTCGCGGGTCATGGCAGTCCGGGGTCGTGGGCCGACAGGACCGCCAAGGGGCGGCCCGGGTGCGCGGCCGTGGACGGGAGGATCCGCCGCCTCCGGCTCACGGGCCGGTGACGGTGGGTGTGAGAAGCACCGTGCGGAGCCGGTCCACGAGACCGGCCACGACGAGCTGTGGGTTGACGTTGCCTCGAGCCTCGAGCCGGGCGGACTCCACGGCCGGGAGCGCCTGGCTCACCGCAGCCGGGTGGAGCTCCAACTCCTCGGCGCGCCGACGGAGGTAGTCCACGCTGTCTCGGTTCACCACCTGGGCGGAGGCTCCAGAGGAGACCGCGGCCAGATCACGGATCCAGACGTCCAGGGCGGACAGGAGGGGCATGAGGGCCCGCGCCCCGGACGGCCCGAAGGCGAGGGCGACGGCGTAACCGTCACCCGGGCGGTCCGAGAGGGCGGCCCTCAGGATATCGAAGGCACTCCTCCGGATCTTCTCCAGGGGTCCGAGAGCTTCGTCGGCGTCCGGAAGGAACCCGAGGGCCAGGCCGATGCTGCCCCCCGACAGGGCCACGGCCTTCCGGGCCGACCCTTCATCGACCCCGTGCCGGGTCAGGAACGCCTCGGCGAGATCGGACGGCGGAGGGGCGAGGTGCAGGGGGATGGTGCGGGACCGGACGGTGTCCAGGAGCCTTCCCGGCTCGCTGGACGTCAGGATGAAGTACGTGGAGGGAGGGGGCTCCTCCAGGAGCTTGAGCAGCGAGTTGGCTGCCTCCGGACTCGATTCCTGCGGCACCATCGCCTCGGCGTCCGCAATGATGAAGACCTGGTGCCGACCCTCCGCCGGCGGGCTCTGGGCGGCGCGGCGCAGGCTTCGGGCCGCGGCGAGGTAGATGGCGGTGGCCTCCTCCTGGTGGGAGGAGTAGAGGGGCTGCTCCCGAAGCTCCGCCAGCCGGATCCGGCGGGCGTCCTCCAGGGCCTCCTGCAGCTTGTCTCCCGAGGCGCCCTTGGGCCGGGGAAGGGGGAAGTACCAGTGGAGGTCCGGGTGTTCCAGCTTGAGTACCCTCCGACAGTGTCGGCATTCGCCACAACCACCATCGGGACCGGGCTCCTGGCAGAGGATCAGCTGACCCAGCCAGAGGGCCAGCCGCTGCTTGCCGATTCCCCGGGGGCCCAGCAGCCTCAAGGCTGCCGGGAGGGTCCCGGCGGTGCGGGCTGCCACCAGCGAGGCCCGGGCCGCCTCGTGACCTACCAGGGCGTGAAGCACGGGCCGGCGTCAGGCGTCGCCCCGAGGGCGAAGCCACTCGAGGGGATCCTGGGCCAGGGGCGTGCTCCCCTCGGTGGGTGCCCGGATCTGGAATTCGATGTGGGGTCCCTCTGGAGTGGAGGCGCCGCCGACGGTGCCCACGACCTGGCCGGCTTCCACCTCACGTCCCTCGACGACGCCCACCTCCTCCAGGTAGAGGTAGAGCGTGTAGAATCCGTTTCCGTGGCTGAGGATGACGGTGGGTCCGTACCCCTCGAACGGGCCGGCAAGAACCACGCGGCCACCCCGGACGGCTCGCACCGGCGTCCCGACGGGAGCCTGGATGCCGAGGCCGTTCCAGCGGAGAACCGTCCCGTTGGGTTGGCGTTGGGGGCCGAAGTTGTAGAGGACCTCGCCGTCCACCGGCCAGTCCAGGACTCCGGCATCGCCCACGGCCATCCGGTTCGGACCCGCCGTCACGGCGCGCTCTTCCTCCACCCGGCGGTCCTCCAGCTCCAGCATCAGCTCGGTGAGACGCGTCAGGTCTTCCTCCAGCTCCGTGAGGCGGGAGCGGGTCTGGCGCTCGGCGGCGCGATACCGGTTCAGGGTGGCCTGACGATCCTGCTCGACGGACCGGAGCTCCACCACCTCCCCCAACTTGGCTTCCCGGAGATTGCCCAGCTCCTGAAGGCTCCGTTGGAGCTCCTCGTTCTGGAGCGCCAACGCACGCTCCAGCTCCCCGACCCGGATCACCAGGCCGCGGTCGTAGTTCGCCATGAGGCGGAGGTACCGATAGCGGGTGAGCATGTCGGAGAAGGATTCCGCCGCCAGGAGCACCCGGACCGAGTGGAGGGGTCCGAGCTTGTAGATGTCCCGGAGGCGACGGTTCAGCACCGCTTCGCTCTCCCGGAGACCCTCCCGGGTACGGAGCAGTTCTCCGGAGCTCCGCTCCACCTGAAGCGCCATCACCTCGGCCTGGAGCTCGAGCTCCGCCAGAATGCCCCGGGAGGCGCTGAGTCGGCGCTCCACGTTGCGGAGCTCCACCGAGACGTCCTCCACCAGCGCCCGGGTATTGAGCATCTCCGTCTGGAGCCGGGAGCGCTCCGCGCGGATTCGCTCCAGGCGCTGCTGGCTCTCCTGGATCTGTCGGGCCAGAGAGGTGGTGTCTCCGGCGGACTGGGCCGCCGCCGGCCCTGCCGCCAGGGCCGTCAGCCATCCGATCGTGCCCAGGACACCCAGGCGGGCGAGGTCCCTCCAGCTCACACGACCTCCCGGAGGTGCCTCCGCACGGCGAGGCTGCTGCTCAGGACGCCGAACAGGACCCCTCCGGCGATCCCACCGGCCACCCACGACCACGGAATCCACTCCACCTCGAAGAGGAGAGAGGACACCGCCCGGTAGGTGGCCCAGGTGAGCCCCAGCGCCACGACCCCTCCCAACAGCCCCGCCAGGGCGCCTTCCAGCACGAAGGGGAGGCGGATGAAGCCGTCCCGGGCCCCCACCAGGCGCATGATGTAGATCTCGTCCTTGCGGGCGAAGATGGCGATCCGGAGAGCGGTGCCGATGATCAGGGCCGCCACCACGCCGAAGGCGATTCCCAGCACCATGGCGGTGACGGCCGCCGCGCGGCGGACGGCGAAGAGCTGCTCCACCCACTCGCGGCCGTAATCCACCTCCTCCACGAAGGGAAAGGCTTCGGCCATCTCGGCCACCATGGACACCACGTCCTCGGTGCGGGAGCCCTCCAGAAGCTGGATCTCCAGGGAGGCAGGGAGGGGGTTCACCGCCAGCCCCGAGAAGACCTCCTGAAAGGCCGGGAACTCCTCGTGCGCCTGCTCCAGCGCCTGCGCCTTGCTGACGTAGATGACCCGCTGCACCTCCGGTCGCTCCTCGAACTGGGCCACAGCCAGCTCGATCTCATCGACCCGCACGTCGTCGTTGAGGTACGCCACGATCTCGACACGCTCCTCCATGACGCTCACGGCGCTTCGGAGGTTGGCCGCCACGAGGCCGAAGAGACCCACCACGAACAGGGCCAGACCCACCATGGCCGCGGCCAGTCCCGTAAGGACCGGCGCCCGACGGAACGCCGCCAGGGCCTCCCGGATCGCGTAGCTCACCCCACCTCTCCCGGGCTCGACGGATCCAGCGTCACCTCGGGCGTCGCCCCCCGGGCGGAGTCGAAGACCAGTCGCCCCTGGTCCAACTCCAGAAGTCGTCTTCGGGGATGGGAACGGACCAGCTCCAGGTCGTGGGTGGCCATGAGCACCGCCATTCCCATGGCGTTGAGCTCCATGAAGAGCTCCAGGATCCCCCGGGTCGCCCGTTCGTCCAGATTTCCGGTGGGTTCGTCCGCCAGGAGCACCACCGGCTCGTTCGCCAGGGCCCGGGCCACGGAGACGCGCTGCTGTTCCCCGCCGGAGAGCTGGTTCACCAGAGAGCCGGCCTTGGGCGCCAACCCGACCTGGGAGAGGAGGCGCTGGGCCTTCTGCGTGATGAGCTTCCCGGGGGTTCCGGTCACCTCCAGCGCGAAGGCCACGTTCTCCAGGGCGCTGCGCCCCGGGAGCAGGCGGAAGTCCTGGAAGACGTATCCCACCCGGCGCCGGACCTTCCAGACGTCCCGTCCGGTGACGTGTTCGCTGGAGAAGCCGCTCACCCGGACCTCGCCGGAGGTCGGCTTCTCCATCATGTGGAGGAGCCGCAGCGTGGTGGTCTTACCGGAGCCCGAGTGGCCGGTCAGGAAGGCGAACTCACCCTTCTCCATGCGGAAGGAGACGTCCTGGAGAACCGCGCCCCGCCGTGGAAACTCCTTGAACACGCGCGTCAGCTGGATCACGTCGCCGCCGGTGGAGGGTCCGAATAAACCGCGAACATCGTAGAAAGGGCCCCGGGGGGTGTCAAAGCGCGGACCCTCCCTGGCGTCCCCGGGCCAGCCGGGTCGCCAGACGGAGAGCCTGGAGGGTGGAGCGGGGGTCTGCCAGACCCCGGCCCACCAGGTCGAAGGCGGTACCGTGATCCGGGGAGGTGCGGGGGAAGGGGAGCCCCAATGTAACGTTCACGCCGGCCCCGAAGGAGACGGTCTTGAAGGCGGCCATCCCCACATCATGATAGGGCGCCACCACCGCGTCGAAGTCTCCCGCGACGGCGCGGGAGAAGACCGTGTCCGCGGGGAGCGGGCCCGTCACGTCCAGCCCCTCTTCCCGGAGCGACACGACGGCCGGTTGCAGCACCCGGGACTCCTGATCTCCGAACAGCCCTCCGTCGGATGCGTGGGGGTTCAGGGCGCAGAGGGCGATCCGGGGTGCGTCCAGGGCCCATCCCCGTCGGAGCTCGCGGTCCAGGAGGCGTGTCTGGGACTCCAGGAGCTCCGTCGTCACCGCGGCGACCACGTCCTCCAGGGCGATGTGGGTCGTGGCCAGGAGCACCCGGAGCGGCCCGCCCAGCCGGGTCTCCTCCGCGGCCATGAGCATCCCCACCGACGGGACGCCAGTGAGCCGCTGAAGGAGCTCGGTGTGGCCGGGCTCCGGGTAACCGGCAGCCCGGAGCGCCGGTTTGTGGATGGGTCCGGTGACGATCCCGTCCACTTCGCCGGTCCGGGCCAGATGGACCGCCCGCTCAATGGCGGCGCCGCTGATGCGCCCGGCCGATACCAGCGAACCGTCGAATTCTCCCACGGTCTCCACCGGGAAGGGAAGATCGTCGGACCCGGCGCCCAGGAACCTCAGGGCTACCGCCCCCTGGGACTCCCGGAGCAGATCCCCTGCAGCCCGAGCCAGCACCTCGGGACCGATCCCCCTGGGGTCTCCCAGGGTGACCGCCAGCCGGACGGGCATGTCAGAAGCGGATATCGACGTAGGTCTCGGCCCGGAGCTGCTCGTAGAGCCGCTCGACCCGCTTCCGCTGTTGGAGGGTGGTACGGATCTGGTCCCGGAAGTCCTCGAAGGTGAACTCCCCGGCCTCCCGCACGTCCGCCACCCGGATCACCACGAGATGCTCCCGGCCCGCCAGGGTGCTCCGGAACGGTCCCACCACATCGCCCTCCGCGGCGCCCGCCAGCGCATCTCCGTAGCCCGTCGGCAGCTCGCTCGCCACCTGGTTGCGGGGGATGGAGAAGGCGGAGGGCTGGTCCGCCTGACCGAACTCCTCGTGGAGGGGCTCGACCGGTTCACCGGACCGCACCAGGGCCGCCAGGCTGTCGGCCAGCACCTCGGCGCGGGGGACGTCGGCGTCGCTGACCTCCGGCACGATGAGGATGTGCCGGGCCTTCACCTCGCCGGGCCTGGAACGCTCCACCTTGATGATATGCCAGCCGAAGTCGGTCCGTACGGGGAAGCTCACCTGACCGTCCGGGAGTCCGAACGCCACCTCTTCGAACTCCCGGACCATCATGCCGCGACGAAACCAGTCCAGGTCACCCCCGTTGGCCGCACTTCCGGGGTCGTCCGAATACTCCCGGGCCACCTCTGCGAAGTCGGCGCCCTCGAGGATCGCCGTACGGAGGGAGTCGGCCTTGGCCTCCGCCCGGGCCCCGGCGGAGTCGGACGCCGTGGGCCGAAGAAGGATCTGCTCCAGCCGGAGCTCCTCGGGACGCTGCTGAAGCTGCCCCTTCTGCTGCTCGAACACCTCCCGCATCTCCTCTTCCGTGACGGCGACCGCCGGCACGGAGGGGAGGCGGCGGGAGAGGAAGAGCTGTTGAACCTGGTCCCTGCGGAGGCGGGTCCGGAGCTGGTCCCGATAGAGGGCCGGGGTGAGCCCCCCTTCCCGGAGGGCGTCCTGGAAGGCCTGCTGACTGGGAAAGCGCCCCTGGATCTGGGCCACCGCCGCATCGATCTGCTCCTCGATGGCCGCCTCGTCGGCCTGGAGGGTGGAGTCCCTGGCGGCGGCCTGCAGGACCAGCTCGACGTTTACCAGGGATTCGAGCACCTCCCCCATCATGGTCCGCATTCCCTCGGCGGTCCGGGGCGGCTCCACACCCTGCTGAGCCAGGAGGATCTGGAGTTCGTCCACGACGTCGCTCAGGAAGATGACCGAGTCCCCCACCACGGCCACCGTGCGGTCGATGATGTCCGGCTCTTCACCCGGGTAGAGGGCGGTCTGACTCCCGACCTGCGCGGTGGTCGTTGCAGGGAGGAGCCCGACCCCCAGGAGGGTCAGCAGGAGAATTCGACGCATGGACGGCATGGGGCGGTCGGAGTGGAGTGCGAAGGTCGTGGCCACGACCCGCTTGTTCGTAACCGAAGCGGGAAGGGCAGGTTCCGGCGTCAGCGGGCGCCGCCGGCGCTCGTGTCCGGAGGTGGCGCCGCGTCCGTCGAGGGCCGGCTCGACGGCGGCGTATACGGCGTGACCCTGCCCCGGATGGATTCGATCCGGCGGACGGCGGCCTCCACCCCCGAATCGAAGACCTCGCTCCGGTAGGTCCGGCGAAGTGCATAGCCCACCGGGCCCAGGGGAACCACCTCTCGCGTCTCACTGAGGATGTCGCCCAGGGCCTGGTTCACCAGGCGGTCCACCGCCTCCGTCCGGGTCAGCTCCGCCGGCCGTTCGACGGCCCAGAATCCCACCACGCGGGCCGCCTGCCCGATCCCCTGTCGAGCCTGGATGGAGAGGGAATCCCGGTAGGCCGCATCCTTCCCGAATCCCGCGTCCAGCGCCGCCTGCACGAAGAGCTCCCGCTGTGCCAGGGGCCGCCGAAGCAGGTTCTCGTTCACGGCGGTCTCCGGCGCTCCGCTTACCTGGCTCCGATACTGGGGCGACCGGGTCTGCAGAAAGCGCTGGACCTCCCCCACCGTGACCGAGCCCCCTTCGTATTCCACCAGCCTCCGCTCCGCCGCCCGGCGCGACAGCCGGGCCCACGGCTCCGCGGCCAGCTGCTGCACGAGCTCGGCGGCGCCCTCGTCGATGGTGATCTGGGCGCGAGCTTCCATGTCTGCCACGTAGACCGACTCGGCCCGGGCCACCCGTGTGGCCTGCATCTCGGTACGGAATCGCTCCCGCTCATCCTCGAAGGTGGGGACCTGCCGCTCCTCGACCCGGATGAGGTGGAGGCCGAACGGGGTCTCCACGACCCCGCTCATCTCCCCCGGGGCAAGGGAGAAGGCCGCCTCTTCGAAGGGTGCCACCATCTCGCCCCGCCCGAAGAAGCCCAGGTCGCCGCCCTGGGAGCCACTTCCCCGGTCCTGGGAGTACGTCCGGGCCAGGGTTGCGAAGTCCTCACCGCTGCGGATTCGTCGGGCGATCTGCTCCAGCTGCTGGCGCACGCTGTCCCGCTGCGCAGGGGTGGCCTGGTCGGGCCACCCCAGGAGGATGTGGCGGGCCCGGGTCCGTTCCCCGGGCCCCTGCTCCGCGAAGAGGGCTCGGAGCTCCTCCTCGGTCATGGCCGTATCGGGACGGATCACCGAATCCCGCAAGGCGAACACCATCTCCGAGGCCAGCTGGTCGTCCACCAGCTCCTGTACCTGGATGTCGGCGTAGGTGGAGTCGGTGAGCGTGGCGTCGGCCAGCAGGGTGTAGTCGATCCAGAGCTCCGCCAGCGTTCGGACCACCCCGGCCTCGTTGGGCAGCTGGGAACGGGGTGCCAGCAGGTCCACGGCCTCGGCCACGGTGAATTCGTAGTCTCCCGCCCGGGCGACGATGGAGTCGTCGCTTCCGGGTTCGCACGCCACCAGACCCAGCAGGGCCAGTGGCGCGATGGTACGCACGATGCGGTTCAACGTCTTTCGATCTCCTGGGTGGGGCGACGTCACGCCGCCCGTGATCCTTCCCGGTCCCGTAGGACCGTGAGCACGTCGATGAGGGTTGCCGTCAGGGGCTCGGGGCCCATCTGCCGTATCGCCAGCGAGAAGGGCATCATGCGACGGACGTCCAGCTCGAGCTGACGGTCCGCCAGGGGGCCCTGCAGATTCTGGAGCCGCGGAGACACGCCCTCGCGAAAGTTCAGGCGGGCCGTCCGGCCCCGTACCAGGATTCGCTCCAGTCCCAGCTCCTTGCCCAGAAGCCGCAGCGCCGCGGCGTCCAGGAGGCGGACCACCTCGTCCGGGAGGGGACCGAACCGATCCACGAACTCCTCCCTCATGGCGTCGACCTCGCTCCGGTCCCGGACCTTGGACAGCCGCCGGTAAAGATGCAGCTTCTGGCTCGTGTCGGGAACATAGGCGTCGGGAAGGAACGCCGAGCCCGCGAGCGAGACCTCGGGATCGGGCCACTCGGCCTCCGGATCGTCTCCCTCCCGCTTGAGTCGCTCCACCGTCTTCTCCAGGAGCCGCAGGTAGGCGTCGATGCCCACCGCCTGCGCGAAGCCCGACTGGTCCGCTCCCAGGAGGTTTCCTGCGCCTCGGAGCTCCAGGTCCCTCATGGCCACCGCGTACCCGCTGCCCAGTTCGGTGTAGTGCTCCAGGACCCGCAGCCGCTTCCGGGCGTCTTCGGTGACGCGCTCGGGGATGACCAGGTAGCAGTAGGCCCGACGATCCGAGCGCCCGACCCTCCCCCGGATCTGGTAGAGCTGCGAGAGGCCGAAGGTGTCGGCCCGGTCGACGATCAGGGTGTTGGCGTTGGGGACGTCCAGCCCGTTCTCGATGATGCTCGTGGCCACCAGGACATCGAGCTCGCCGTCCACGAAGGCCGTCATGACCTCGTCCAGCTCCCCGGGGTTCATCTGCCCGTGGGCCACGCCCACCCGTGCGTCGGGCACCAGTGCCCGGATCCGCTCCGCCGTCGTGTAGATCGTCTGGACCCGGTTGTGGAGCACGAAGCTCTGGCCGCCCCGGTCCAGCTCCCGGTGGATGGCCTCGCTCACCAGACCGTCGCTCCAGGGGATGACGTTGGTGACGATGGGCATCCGGTCTCGGGGCGGCGTCTTGATCAGCGTCAGGTCCCGGACCCGGGACAGGGAGAGGTAGAGGGTCCGGGGGATGGGGGTCGCAGAGAGGGTGAGGACGTCCACCGATGCCCGGAGCTTCTTGAGGCGCTCCTTGTGCTTCACCCCGAAGCGCTGCTCCTCGTCCACGATGAGGAGACCCAGGTCGTGGAAGAGGATGTCGTCGGACAGGAGCCTGTGGGTGCCGATGACGATATCGAGGCCCCCCTCGGCGAGGCGGGTCAGGAGGTCCCGCTCCTCGGCGGCGGTGCGGAAGCGGCTGAGGGCGCCGATGGAGACGGGATAGTCGGCGAGGCGTTCCTCGAAGGTGTGCCGATGCTGCTCCGCGAGGATGGTGGTGGGTGCGAGCACCGCCACCTGCTTGCCGCTCTGGACCGCCTTGAAGGCGGCTCGGATGGCCACCTCGGTCTTGCCGTAGCCTACATCGCCGCAGATGAGGCGATCCATGGGCCGGGGCGATTCCATGTCCCGCTTGACGTCCTGGGTCGCCGTCCTCTGGTCCGGCGTATCCTGATACAGGAACGAGGCCTCCATCTCCTTCTGCCATCGGCCGTCGGGCTCGTGGCCGAATCCCTCCGCGGTCTCCCTCCGGGCGTACAGCTCCAGGAGCTCGGCGGTCATCTGTCGGATGGCCTCCTCCGTCTTGCGGCGGGCGGTCTTCCAGCGCTTGCCCCCGATCTTGTGGACCTGCGGGGGGGTGGCGCTGTCGTCGGGACCCACCCAGCGCTCCACCAGGTCGAGGCGGTAGACCGGGACCCGGAGGATCTCGCCCCCGGCGTACTCGATGGCGAGGGACTCCAACTCCTCACCGGCAATCTCCAGCTTCTCCATCCCCTTGAACTGCCCCACCCCGTGGTCCAGGTGCACCACGTAGTCGCCGGGCACGAGCTGGGAGAGGGACTCGAGGGAGACGGAGCCGCGGAAGCGACGGCTTCGCCGGAGCCGTCGGGATCGTCGGAAGATCTCGTGATCGGTCAGGAGGTTGAGGGGAGGCGTGGCCCGAGGCAGGAGGAAGCCGTGCTCCAGCGAGCCGATGGCCACGGCGCTCCCGGGAGGCAGGTGCCCCTTCCGTCCCTCGCCCAGGAGCTCCTCCAGCCGGTCCGCCTGGCCCTCGTTGTCACACAGGAGGAGCGTTCGCTCGCCCCGGGCGGCTCCTTCCCGCAGCAGGGCCCCCAGCTTCTCCATGTCCCGCTCGATGGCCGGGGGAGGCTCGCTCCCCAGCGAGGCGTCGGCGTCCGGGTCTCCCTCCAGGCATTCGATCCTGGGAAACGCCCGTAGAGCGCGGACCGCCTCCTCCGGGGGCAGGAACAGTTCCTCCGGAGGGTGCAGCTCCGTCATCCCGGATTCCCGGAGCTCGTCGTGGACCCGCTGGGCATGCTTCCATGCACGGTCCAGCACGCCGGCCCAGGACTCCTGACCCAGGTCCATGAGGAGGGCATCCCGGGGGAGCAGCTCCAGGAGGGAGCGGGATTCGGTGCCCACGGACTCCTCGACGGCGAAGTCCACCGGCAGGATGTGTGCTTCCTGCACTGTGCCGCTGGAACGCTGGTCCAGGATGTCGAAGCTCCGGAGGGACTGGATCTCGTCGCCCCAGAACTCGATGCGGAGCGGATCGGGAGAGCCGAAGGAGAAGACGTCCAGGATCCCGCCTCGAACCGCGAAGTGACCCACCTCCTCCACCACCGCCACCCGCTCGAAGCCCCGCTCTTCCAGGATCTCTACCAGCGAGGTGAAGGGCAGCGTGTCCCCCACGGTGAGGGTCAGGCGCAGATCCGCCAGGTGGGCGGGCAGGGGAACGCGCTCCTGGAGCGCCCGGACGGTGGTGACGAGGATCCGCCCTTCTCCGGAGAAGACTGCTTCCACCGCCTCCACCCGCAGACCGCCGATCTCCACATGAGGCTCCTCCGACTCGTATGGGAGGCTCTCCCTCTGGGGAAAGAGGTGGCTGACGCCCTCGCCCAGGAGGGAGTCCAGATCCGCCTCAACGGCCTGAGCCTGGTTCGGGTCCGGCAGTACCGCCACCAGGATCCGGTCCGGAAGTCTCCGGTGGAGGGCCGCCAGGGTGGCGGCACCGGCGGACCCCACCACGCCGGTGAGGCGGAAGGCGCTCCCGGCCCGGGGAAGTCCCCGCAGGAGGGCCTGGAAGCCTGGACAGGTGTCCACGGCGGCGAGGATCTGATTATGCGATGGGGGCACGCCCAAGCTCGGTGGAGGAAGAGGAGGACCGCCGCCGGACCGTGCCTCCGGAAGAGGCCACCCAGCTCTCCGTGAGCAGGAGGAGGAGCGCTCCGGCCAGGAGGAAGGGCCAGATCTCCCGTCCGCGACGGCGGGTGAAGACCCGTCCGGGCCAGGCGGCGGCGGTCTCCGCCACGACGAGGTCCCCCGACTCCAGCGCGTCGTCCAGCGCCCGGCGGGTCACCGGTGCCAGGAGGGACTCCCGCAGGGGGGTGTTCACCGGGAAGCGATCCAGTACCGAGTCGCCGGCCAGAACCGTGTAGATGCCTGGGGTCCGGGTGGCCCGGAACTCGTGGGTACCGTCCACCTCGAGCCGCGTTCCGTCCGGGATCTCCACATGCGTCGCCGCCACCGGGAGGAAGAGCGGCGTCCCGGCCTCGATCCTCCGAGGGGCGCTCCCGGTCCCGGAGCCGGCGAGCATCCACTCGAGAAGGGGCACCATGGCGGCGTCCAGGGGGAGGGACGTCTCGGAGGGATCCAGACGGCTGGCCAGGACCAGGAGGGGCCCGCTGCGGGCCGGCACCTCCACGAGCCAGGGGCTGCCGTCCTCCAGCGTCACCCAGGCGCGGACGCCGTCGCCGGCGTCGGGGGTGAGCCGACGCAGACGCTGAACACGGACGTCCTCCAGTTCGATCCCGGTCTGGTTCGTTCCCACCCCTGCACCACCTCCCGGGCCCGTTTCCACCGACAAGGGCACGTCCGCTTCCCGAAAGCGCCGAGCCAGCGCCGTCCGAAGAGCCGGGTCTGCCCCGGGAACGACGAGCGCCCGCTGTCCGGGGGCCAGTCGATCGATCCCTTCGCCCCAGATCGCCACCACCCGGTCCGCTTCGGCGACGTCGGCCCGGCGGATCCTGCCGCTCTCTTCCAGGACCGCCAGCGCCTCCCGCAGGAAGGGACCCGCCTCGCCCACCACCGCCACGGACGGAGGGGGCTCCACCTGGACGGTGAGCCAGAACCGATCATCGGCCCGGAGCTCGTCGGGGTCCGTCTCGACGTAGCCCTCCATGCGGCCCTGCTGAAAGGGCCCCACCGGAAGGACGACCGTTCCTCCCGACGGCGCCGAAGCCGCCCCCCGAAGCTGATCTCCCAGGACGACCCGCACGGGGATGAGGAGCGAGTCCGCCGTCGATCCCCCGACGGAGGCGGCGATCTCGGTACGGCGGTTGGCCCGCGGCGGAAGCCCACCTCCCATCACCGCATCCCGGACGTACCGGTTCTCACCGGGCGCCGGCACGCCCCGGAAGACCACCACCGGGAGGCCCTCGAGGCGGGGCGCGTCCCCGTCCAGCGCCGAGGCCTGAAGGTCCGAGAGGAGATGGATCTCCGCCCCGGTCAGGGTGGAGGACTCCAGGAGACTGCGGGCCCGCTCCAGCGCCCCGCCCAGATCGCCGAAGGCTGCCGACACCTGGGTCTCCACCACCCGTTGTCGAGCCTCGGCCCGGGAGAGGGGGGCGGAGATGTCCCAGGGTTCGCCCGCCCGGAGGATCCAGAACCGATCGTCGGGACCCGCCTGGTCCAGCGTGGCCAGGGCGGCGGCCTTCAGGGAGTCCAGGACACGGCCCTCGCCCACCACCCGGCCGCTGCTCATGGAGTTGTCCAGCACCATGGCCACCGCGGTAGGGGGGTGAGCCGGTCCCGGTCCCCGGAGCACCAGTCGGGCCGCGGCGAGGGTGGCCAGGACGATGACACCGCAGCGGAGGAGGAGGAGAAGGAGCTGACGCGTCCGGATTCTCCGGGCGTGGTCCTTCTCCGTGCGCAGGAGGTAGCGCAGGGCCGGGAAGGACACTCGTCGGCCCTCGGACCGATGGAGAAGGTGGAGGAGGAGCGGCACGGCCACCGCCGCCGCCAGGGCCAGGAGGGCTGGACTCAGGAATCCCATGAATGTCCCCCGCTCAGCCCAGGCGTTCCCGCTTGCGCAGGTACCCCCGCAGCGCCACCGACAAGGGCTGGTCCGTGTCCACCACCTGGTAGTCCACCCCCTGGGTCCGAAGGCTCCGTTCCCACTCCCGCAGCGCGTCCCGTACGGCGTCCCTGTACTCGCGCCGCACGTCCGCGGCGTTGACCAGGAGCTCCTCCTGCGTCTCCGGGTCGAAGAAGCGGGCGTCGGCTGCCGCCGGAAGCTCCCGTTCCCCGGGATCCAGAAGGTGGAAGACCAGGACCTCGTGGCCCCGGTGGCGAAGGAAGTGGAGTGCCGTCCGGGTCTCCTCCGGCTCCACCAGCAGGTCCGACAGGAGGATGACCAGTCCGCGCCGCCGGAGCCGGGCCGCCACATCCTTGAGTGCATTGTGGGGGTGGGTCGACCCCGTGGCCTGCAGCCCCTCGATACGCCGAACCAGCTCGTGCAACTGGCGCCGCCCCACCCGGTGGTGGACCCGCTCGAGCACCTCCTGGTGTAAGGAGGACTTCCCCTCCGTGTCGCATTGGCGGAGCAGGATGAGAGACATGGCCGCGGCCAGGTGCTGGGCGTACCAGAGCTTGGTGGGGAGCTGTCCTTCCCTGGACGACCACCCCATGGAGGCGCTCACGTCCAGGAGCAGATAGGCCCGCAGGTTCGTCTCCTCCTCGAACTGCTTGACGAAGAACCGGTCGGAGCGGCCGTACATGCGCCAGTCGATGTAGCGCAGGTCGTCCCCGGGCTGGTAGTTCAGCAACTCGGCGAACTCGGCGGAGAAGCCTCGGTGTGGCGAGCGGTGGAGCCCCATGAGGAAGCCCTCCACGACTTCTCGGGCGACGAGCTCGATGCCGCCGAGGGAGGCGAGGGTCCCGGGATCCAGCAGGTCCGGACGTCGGCGGGTTTCGGGTATGGCCATGAGACCGTCAAGCTAGCGTACCGGGGCCGGTGGAGACCACCCGCACCCCTGTCCATTCGTGTCCACGCGCCCGTCCCCGTGAGAGGACGCATCAGGGACCCGGGACGCCCGAAGATCAGCGGTGGCGGGCGTGTCGGCTCTGGCATGGAGTCTGCAAACTGATCGGGGTGCGGAGGAGTGTCTTGCTGGTGGAGGTGTGAAGACCATGACCCCGACGATCCGAATGCTCGCCCTGATGATCGCGGCGCTGGCCTCGTTGCCGTCGGCCACGTTGGCCCAGTCGGTGGAGGCACGGATCTGGGTCGACCGCGGTGAGGAGCCGGTGCTGGAGCGGGGGGATCGGGTTCGGGTCTACTACCGCACCTCCGCCGACGCCTTCATCGCCATCTTCCACATCGACACCAACGGCGGTGTGCAGCTCCTCTATCCGTCGAGCCCCGAGGTGGACCCCTACGTGGCCGGCGGCCGGGACTATCGCCTCCTCTTTCCCAGGGCCTCCCAGTGGTACGTGGATGAGGATCCGGGCATCGGGTACTACTTCATCGTGGCGTCTCCCCAGCCCATGGACTTCCGGGACTTCCGGTACTCCTACGGGAACGGCGGGTGGGACCTGGCCTTCGCAGGACGCACCGTCTACGACGACCCGTTCGTGGCCATGGACGAGTACATCGAGCGCCTGATTCCCGATTGGGAGTATGCGGACTATGCCCTCGACTTCCTCGAATACCATGTGGGGGCACGGCACGAATACCCCCGGTTCCTCTGCTACGACTGTCACGGGTTCTCTTCCTACTCCACCTGGAATCCCTACCTGAGCGCCTGCACCAGCTTCCGGGTCGTGGTCTACGACGACCCATGGTACTACCCGGTGAATCGGTATCAGGGAGGATGGGTGGTATGGGCGCGACCGCCCCTCCCGGGTCAGCCCCGCTACGTCTTCCGCGATCGCAGGCCCGGTGAGCCGGGCCGTCCCGTCGTCCAGCCTCGTCCCTCGGTGGGGGATCGTCCGGGCATCCCGGGAGACGCCGTTCAGCGTCGCACCGGGGCCGGGATCGGGAGTGGCGGCAGGGTGGTGCCGGGGCGCCCCGGGACGGTGCAGAGGCGATCCCGTCCCACCGCAGCACCCACCCGGCCCGATGCCGGCGGGTCGGGCCGGCCGGTCCTGGAGCGTCGATCCGGCACGGGCACCGGCAGCGGCGGAAGCGTCCGACGTCCCGGATCGTCGCGCCCCACCGTCGGGGGGACCGGCCCGACTCGCACGACGCCTCCGGGCTCCGGCGGGGTCGAGGTGATCCGCGGTCGGCCCGGATCGGGTACGGTAGCCTCACCCTCCGGCGGTGGCCGGGAGGGGAATGTCCGGCCGCCGTCGAGCGGGATCCCCGGGACCGTCCGTATCCCCACGCCTCCAGGCCGGGAGCGGCCCTCCCAGGGTGGGAGCGTGGCCCGACCCGGTACAGGCTCGACGGCCGGGCCCGCCCGCTCCGGCGGCGGCACCGTGATCCGCAGGGCCCCGACCTCCCGGAAGTCCGGGGGCGCCCGGAGCCCGGGCCGGAGCCGACCCTCCGGGAGCGTCGGATACGGAGGCGGACGCCCCGCAGGGACCTCCGGC
>JARRPL010000021.1:0-19075 GCA_037382905.1 Gemmatimonadota bacterium
AGTCGGGCGGCGGATTACGATGCCTCGGTCCGGGAGATGGACGCCGCCGTCTTCCTGCACGAGGCGGACGACGAGGCGTTGCTGGAGATGCTGGCCGGGGCAGAGCCCCTCAGCTGAAGCTCTCCGCCCGGAGCGCCGCCCCGATCCGCCCGCCCCCCAGCAGTTCGTCGTCCCGGAAGAGTGCCGCCGACTGCCCCGGGCTCACGGCCCGTTGAGGCTCGAGGAAGCGGAGCTCCAGTTGCGTCGGGTCGACGGAGACGATCTCGGCGGCGACCGCCGGGGCGCGATGGCGGATCTGCACCGATACGGGCTCTCCCACGGGAGGGGCGTCGCCGAGCCAGTGGGGCTTCTCGATTCGCGCTCCCGGCGCGAAAAGGGCGTCTCTCGGACCGATCACCACCTCCCGGGTGTCGGGGCGGATCGCCAGGACGTACAGGTGCTCGGGAAAGCCTCCCCCCAGCCCCTTCCGCTGGCCCACGGTGAAGCCCGCATACCCGCCGTGGGGCCCCATGTCGGTCCCGTCCTCAAGGACGAGTCTGCCGGGCTCCAGGGCCGGGTGGCGGGGGCGGAGCGACCGTTGGAGAAGGTCCCGGTAGTCCCCCGAAGGAACGAAACAAATCTCCTGGCTCTCGGGCTTGTCGGCGGTGGCCAGCTCCAGCGCCCGGGCCCGCTCCCGGACCTGAAGCTTGGTGAGCTCCCCCACCGGAAAGAGGAGCTTGGGAAGGACCTCCCGTGGCAGGCCCCAGAGAAAGTACGCCTGATCCTTGTCCGCATCCCGGCCTCGAAGGAGCCGGCTGCCCGATGGCCCGTGGTGGATTCGCACGTAGTGCCCCGAAGCGATGGCGTCGCACCCGAGCTGCTCCCCCCGACGAAGCAGGTCCCGGAACTTGGTGTTCGAGTTGCAGTTCACGCAGGGATTGGGCGTCCGCCCCCGGGCGTATTCCGAGACGAAGTCATCGATGACGTCCCGGGTGAACTCCTCCTCGACGTCGAAGACGTAGTGGGGGATCCCCAGGCGGTCCGCGACCCGACGCGCGTCGATGATGCCGTCCAGCCCGCAGCACGTCTTGCCGTGATCCCCCGTGCCCGAGTAGCAGAAGGTCTTCATGGTGACCCCCACCACGTCGTAGCCCGCCTCCACCAGCAGGGCAGCCGCCACCGACGAGTCCACCCCCCCGGACATGGCCACCAGCACCCGGCGGCCTCCGTCGGAAGTCATCGGGGGCTCACGCCGACGCCGCCGGCCGAAGCCGGTGGATCACGCGGATGGCGATCTCCGCGGCCCGGTCCACCTCTTCCGGTGTGGTGGACCGGCCCAGGGAGAATCGAATGCTGGCCGGAAGTGCGTCGTCCTTCGACAAGGCCTGGACCACGTGACTCGTGGTGGTGGTGCCGCTCTGGCATGCCGACCCCCCGGAGACGGCAAGCCCCTCGAGGTCCAGGGAGACATGGAGGAGCTCCGGTCCCAGCTCCGGCACGCCCACGTTGAGGATGTGCGGGGCCCGCTCGCCTCGGGCCCCGTGGACCATCAGCCCGGGAATGGAGGTCACCAATCGCCTCTCGAGGCGGTTCCTGAGCTCCGATCGTGTGCGGCTGAACTCCTCCTGCTCCTCCAGGGCCAGCTCCAGGGCCCGAGCACGACCGACGGCTCCGGCCACGTCCTGCGTGCCGGGGCGCAGACCGGCCTCCTGGCCCCCTCCGTGGAGGCGAGCCGACAGGGGCGACCCGTCCCGGACGAAGAGGACTCCCGTGCTCTTGGGTCCGTAGAACTTGTGCCCGGACAGGCTCAGGTAGTCCACCGGCACCGCATCGAGATCCACAGGCACCTTGCCCACGGCCTGAACCGCGTCGGAGTGGACCGGCACGCCCCGCTCCCGGGCCAGGGGCACGAGTTCGCCCAGGGGCTGGATCGTCCCCACCTCGTTGTTCACCCACATGAGGGAGAGGAGACAGGCGTCGTCGTCCAGCGCCGCGACGACGTCCGACGGATCCACCTGGCCCCGCCCGTCCACCGGGAGCACGGTGCGACGGCCGCCCATGTGCTCCACGGCCCGGGCCGCCTCCAGCACCGCCTTGTGCTCGATGGCCGACGTCACGACGTGGGGGCAGCCACCCTCGCGGTGGAGGGCCTCGGCGCGGCCCAGCACGGCGAGGTTGTCCGACTCGGTGCCCCCGCGGACGAAGAGGATCTCCCGTCTCTGAACCCCCAGGGCCGCAGCCACCCGGGACCTGGCTTCCTCGAGTCCGGCCTGCGCTTCACGGCCCCATCGGTGCGTCGACGATGGGTTGCCGAAGGCCTTCCAGAGATAGGGCTCCATGGCCTCCCTGACCTCGACCCGAACCGGGGTCGTGGCGGCGTAGTCCAGATAGATGGGCTCCACGGAGCCTCCTCACGTTTCGATGATGCGGCGGACTGCGTAAGTTAGAAGGAATGCAGGATCCATCTACCGATGGTACCGCGTGACAGAATCCCACGATCCCAGCGCCGCCCCCTGTCCACACCGGTTTCGGGCCACCCTGCACGGCATGGCCTTCGCGGGACGGGAGCGGCATCTGAACGAGCTTCACGAGGGCGATCCGGTCCTGGTCATCCCCGATCCGCCCGGGGGAGAGGAGCCGGAGGTGTGGATCCACCTTCCCTCGGGTGATCCGTTGGGTCATCTCCCCCCGGAGATCTCCGCATGGCTCTGGCCCCATCTTCAGGCGGGGGGAGACGCCCGGGCCCGGGCGCTCCGTGTCCACGGAGCCGATACGCCCTCCTGGCGACGGGTGGTGGTCCAGGTGGAGCTCACGGGGGGCCACACCCGCTGATCCCGGACCCCGGCCCGCGCCGGACCCTGCCGTTCAGAAGCTGGCGACCTCCAGCGTCCCCAGCGTCGGCCAGGAGAGGGTCTCGGTGCTCCGGAAGGGCTCTCCATAGGCGACCCGGATCAGGGAGCCGTAGTGGGCCAGACCGGCCCGGATCTGGTCCAGGAGTGGACGCTCGCCTCCCGGGAAGACCTCCCCGGCCTGTGTGAGGCCTTGAAACTGGGACTCGTAGGCGGCGATGGCCCTCAGCTTGGCGTCGAGATGGCCGCTGATGTCCACCACGAAGGAGGGTGGAGCCGCGTCCTCCCGGAACGCCGTGGCGTGGACCACCTTGAGGGGCCGGTGGCGCTCGCCGTCGGCAGGGAAGTTCGTGAGTCCCGAGAGGAATGCGGCATCCCGGACCAGTTCGGCGCACGCTCGATGGTCCGGGTGACGGCCACGGTGCCAGTGGGTGACGACGATCCGGGGCCGGAGCTCCCGGAGGAGCCCCGCCACGACGCGACGCGCGTCCGACGAGTTCTCGAGGTGACCGTCCGGGAGGCCGGCGTTCCGACGAACGGCCAATCCCAGGATCTCGGCGGCCGCTTCCGCCTCCCGGGCACGGATCTCCGGCGTACCCCGGCTCCCCAGCTCCCCGCGGGTCAGGTCCAGAACGCCCGTCCGCTCGCCCGCCGCGGCGCTCTTGGCCAGGGCACCGCCGCAGAGGAGTTCGGCGTCGTCGGGGTGGGCCATCACGGCCAGAACGTCGAGTGGAGCGATCATGGATTCCAGGGGGTCAGGGAAGGGGCGGGGCCGCGATCTCCCGCAGCACGGTCATTCGGCCCTCAACGCGTCCACGGGCTCCATCCGTGCCGCCCGTTGGGCCGGGACGATTCCGAAGACCATCCCCGTGAAGGCGGCAGCCCCCAGCGCGAGGATCACCGACCAGAAGGGGATGCGAGCCGGTACCGGGGTGAGGCTGGCCACCAGGTAGGCGAGCCCTCCACCCAGGAGAAGGCCCACGACCGCCCCGAGCACGGTGAGCACGCCCGCTTCTACCAGGAACTGCCAGAGGATCTCCCGACGGGTCGCGCCCAGCGCCTTGCGCACACCGATCTCTCGGGTCCGCTCCGTCACTGAGATGAGCATGATCCCGATCACGCCCACACCGCCCACCATGAGCCCGGCGGAGGAGAGGGCCAGCATGATCAGGAAGAAGACCTGGGTGAACTGGTCGAAGAACTCCAGGAGCTGGTCCGACGCCACCACGTCGAAGTCATTGTCGTCCCGGGGGCCCAGTCCCCGCTCGCTCCGCATGGCGGCGATCACCTGGTCCTGCGCCACGCTGACCGGCACGTCGTCGTCCGGTACCACGATGATCTGGGCATCCCCCCGGGTGGCCTTGAGGCGCTTGAGGGCGGTCGTGTAGGGGAAGACAGCGAAATGCTCGGTGATCCCCGAGAAGATGTTCTCCTCCTGCTCGAAGACACCGATCACCCGGAAGTTCTCCCGGACCCCCCGAAAGGGACTGGAGACCCGAACGGTCTGCCCGATGGGATCTCTCAAACCGAAGAGCTCCTCAGCCAGGGGAAGGGAGATCACCATGATGGGGCGACCCTGCCCCACCTCGGTATCCGTGAAGTCCCGCCCCGCCACGAAATCGCCTTGCGTGTAGGCCGGCCAGCCCGCGGAGATCCCCCGGGCGATCACGTCGGTGACCCGCTCTCCCTCGAAGTCCATGGCGACACTGAGATTCACCGAATACAGGGCTTCGTCGATGGAGCCGAGCCGGTCGATCCGCTTGGCCTCGTCCTCCGTCACCGTGGGACGGCCCCACCACGGGGGACGGTTGTCCCCCACCGAGATCCGGATGGCCGTGGGGTTGAAGCGCATGACGAAGAAGTTGTCGGGCCCGGAAGACTCCACCGAGTCGGAGATCGAGCCCCGCACGCCGGTGATGAGCGCCGCCATGGTGACCACCACCGAGACCCCGATGCCCACCCCGAGGATCGTCAGGCTCGCCCGGAGTTTGTTCGCGGCGATGGCGTCGAAGGCGATCCCCACGCCCTCCAGCAGGGCCGTGAACCGTCGTGCCCGCCGCTCAGCCAAGACCCCCGTCCTCACTCATAGCGCAGTGCATCCACGGGATGGAGCTTGGAGGCCTTGGCCGCCGGATAGACGCCCGCGGCGATCCCGACCCCGGTCCCCAGCAGCACACCGAGGGTGACCCACAGGGGCGCCACAGCGGCAGGGAGGGGGGTGAGGGCCGCCACGAGGCTGGCGAGCCCGATCCCCACGGCGACGCCGAACAGGGCTCCCACGGTGCTCAAGGTGGCAGACTCGATCAGTACCTGGGTGAGGATGTCCCGACGTCGCGCGCCCAAGGCCTTACGCACACCGATCTCCCGGGTCCGCTCCATGACCGAGACCAGCATGATGTTCATGATCACCACGCCGCCCACCACCAGGGAGATGCCCACAAGTCCCGGGAGGGCGGTGAAGAGAATCCGGCTGATGTTGTCCCAGAAGCTCAGCGAATCGTCGGCCGTCTCCGCTGCGAAGTTGGTGGCCTCCGACGGCCGAAGCCGGCGCCGGACCCTCATGAGTCCCTCCACCTCCGTCTGGACCGGTCTCACCAGGGCGGGATCGTCCACCTGGATGACGATCTCCTCCACGACCCCCCGAGGGGCCATGCTCCGTCCGAGGGCGGACCCAAGCGGAACTACGAGGCGATTGTCCAGCGACTGGCCGAACAGGGTGCCTTCCTCCTCCAGGACCCCCACCACGCGGTAGGGGAACCCCTGGACCCGGACCGTGCGCCCCACGGGATCCAGGCTCTCGAAGAGGACGTCCGCGGTCTCATGGCCCAACACCGCCACCGCCGATCCCCGATCCGCCTCCTGGGGGGAGAAGAGCCGCCCCCGGGCCACGGACCAGTCCCGGATCTGGAAGATCTCGTAGGAGGCCGCCACGAAGGTGACGTTCTCCACCGAGCGTCCTCCCTCGCCCGTTACGTCGCCCCCGGCGTCGCTGGACACGCCGATCCGGACCGGCAGGTCGAGACGCTCCCGCAGATAGTCGGCGTCATCTGCGGTGACCCGGGGGCTCCGGAGCCGCTCCCGCCACTCGTCCGAGCTGGTGTTGATATTCACACTCGGCCATCGGCGGACCGTGATGGTGTTGATCCCGAAGATCTGGGAGGAGAAGTCCTCGCGGACATAGCGGTCCATCCCTTCCACGACGCTCACCACGACGATCAGGAACATCACCCCGATGATCACCCCCAGCAGGCTGAAGAAGCTCTTCAGCTTCAGCGACCAGATCTGGTTCATCGCCAGGGTGATGCCCTCCCAGAGGTTCATCCTCGATCGCCCTTCACGCCCAGCCGATCAGGGCGCCGGCGTCTGGGTGCCGGAACCGGCATTCAGCCGCATACGTTGGATGGGATCCCCGGTGCGGAGTTGGCGCACCGCCTGGTAAGGACCGGCCACCACCGTGTCTCCGGGGCTCAGGCCCGAGAGGACCTCGAAGTACTCGTCGCCGGCGATCCCGACGTCGACGGCCCGGAACACGGCCGTGTCTCCCGACGCCAGGAACACGCCCTCCACCTCGCCCTGTTCTCCATCGACCTCCACCTCCGTCTCCACCTCGGCCGCCTCCCGCAGTGTGAGGGCGATGATGGGCACCGAGATCGCATCCTGCCGGGTGTCGGTGACGATGTCGGCCGTCGCCGAGAGGTCCGGACGAAGCTGTACGTCGGCGGGGTCCAGAGTGATGACCACCTCGAAGTCGATGGCCTGCTGGGCCCCGGACTGCTGGGAAGGCGCCTCGATGGCGCTATTGCCGATCTCCGTGACGCTCCCCGAGAAGGTCTGCCCCGGAAATGCATCGATCTCCACCGAGGCCGAGTCTCCGATGCTCAGGAGGGGAACGTCGGTCTCGTCCACCCGGACCACCGCCTCGATCAAGGACAGGTCGGAGATGGACAACACCAGGCTCCCGGGGTTGTTCATGGTCCCCACGACCACCGTCTCCCCCTCCTCGACGTTGAGGCGGGTCACCTTTCCATCCATGGGTGCCCGGAAGATGGTCCGGTCGAGTCTGTCCTGAGCCTCTTCTACGCCGGCCTGGGCCTGTTCCACGGCGAACTCCGCAGCCTCCAGATTGGCCTGGGCCACCCGACGAGTGGCCTCGGCGTCGTCGAGCTGCTGGGGACTCACCAGGAGAGAGTCCCTGGCTCTCAGAGCCTGAACCCGGTCGTAGTCCCGTTGGGCGCGGTAGAGATTCGCCTGGCTCTGGGAGGCGTTGGCCCGGCTCTGGCTCAGCGCCGCCCGGGCCCGGGACAGGGCCGCCTCGAACTGGGTCCTGTCCAGCTCGATGAGGATATCCCCAGCCGATACGTCGTCGCCCTCGGCCACGTACATCGTCTGGACCCGGGCCGAGACGTCGGACGAGATGTCCACCTGTCGGCGTGCACGGATATTGCCGCTGGCCGTGACCTTCGCCTCCAGGTCGCGGGTATCGATAGCCTCCACCCGCACCTCGACGCCGCCGGAGCGCCCTCCCCGGAGAGCCAGGATCGCGGCAGATCCCAGGACCAGGATCGCGATCACGCTGATGACGATCTTCGCACGTCCACTCATGTCAGTTCGGACTCGGGTTCGTTCGGATGGGTCGGGGCGGGAGCGGGCGCTCCACGTTACCGGAGCCGGCGGCCGAGCGCCGCCTCGAGCGTCGTCACGGCGTCGTGATAGGCATAGACGGCGGCCACCAGGTCCCGGTCGGCCTCGGCCTTGACCGTCTCGGCGTCGATGAGGTTGACGAAGGGGATGTCACCGATCTGGTAACGCTCCCGCGCCAGCCTGAGCTGCTCGTCGGCCAGCTCGACATTCCGCTCTTCGATGACGGCGGCGGCGTAGGCGGTGTTGACCTGGCCCAACGCCGCAGTCAACGACGCCCGGAGCGCGATCTCCTGGGCTCGCAGCTCGAACCGGAGATCCTGCTCCTGAACGCGAGCCACCTCGAGATTCCGCTGCCGGCTCAGCCCCTGGAATACCGGCAACGAGACCGTGAGGCTCGCCGAAGGCGGGGAGCGGGTGAAGTCGAAGGGAACCTGGTCGTTCTGGGAGATGATCTGCTGCTCCTGCGCGTCGGTGAAGACGTACTGGGAGCAGTCCTGGAGGGGCAGAGGGTCTGCGAGGCGAGAGTAGAGCTCATTGGTGGCCTGGCACTGACTGAACCGGGCCTCGACCCCCGCCTCCGCCTGGGCGATGAGAAAGGCGGGATCGGAGGCCTCGCGGGCGAAGCCCGAGATCCCGGCGGAGAGGTTGACCGAGGGGAAGTAGGCGGAGCGGGCGATCTTGACCCCCACCTGCGACGCCGTCGCGGACTCCCGGAGCGCACGGAGCGTCGGGTTCAATTCCAGCGCCTCCTGGAAGAGGGCGTCTCCGTCGAGTGTCGGCTCCTCCAGGGCGAAGGTGGTGGTGAGATCCACGTCCTGGGCCGGATCGATGCCGATCTGCTGAAGAAGGCGGAGGCGGGCCGTGGCCCGGGCGTTCTGTCCCACCAGGAGCCCGACCTCGCTCCGGCCGACCTGCACCTCCGCCTGTCGCACGTCCAGCAGGGTGGCGGTTCCCACGTCCGCCTGAGCCTGGGCCAGCCGGAGGTTGAAGCGGGCGCGCTCCAGCTCCTGCTGGGCCAGGGTCACCGCCTCGTCCTGCCGGAGGACGTCGAGATAAAGGCGTGTGACCTCGGTCTCCATGGTGATCTGCGCCTCAAGGACCCTGGCCTCGGTGGCGTCTCGGGAGGCCTTGGCCTGGGAGGGGGCCAGGAGGGTCTGCCCGCTCATGGACCAGTTGATGCCGGCCCGGTATGCGGAGGAATAGTAGTCCGGGAGATTCGAGAGGCCGAACTGACTCGCGGTCAGCGCTCCCGCCAGGACCTGCTCCCCCTGGCCCTGCCACCCGAGGCTTCCGGAGAGGCTGGCGGACGGGAACCAGTTTCCGTACGCCGAGCGGACCTCCCAGTCTGCGACGTCCACGTCGTTGCGGGTGGCGAGATAGGACGGGTTGTTCTGGCGGGCCAGCTCCATGGCCTCGTCCAGGCTGAGACTGGACGGGACGGTCTGCGCGGCCCCTGGGTGGGGGGCCAGGAGGACGGCCAGTGCGGTGAACGCCAGGAGAGTTCGGACCACGGATTCTCCAGGGGGATGTCGGGTGGGGTGGGGGAGGGCTCACTGCGAGCCTACGAGGCCCCGGCATTGGGAGTTTCTCACAATCCCCCATGGATACCAAGACTACGGGGCATGCCCATGGATCCTTCGGCATCGACCCCGGGTGGCGTCAGCGGGGCAGCCGCTCGGCCTCGAATCCGGAGCCGGGGAGAACCACCTTGAGAACCCGCCCCTCGTCGTCCATCCAGAAGTCCACCCGGGTATCGCTGCCCTCGAGGCGCATGTGCCGGCCCTGCACGGGATTCCGCCCCACACGGACCTCCTCGGAGCCGACGGCGGTGAGGGTGAGCTCCCGTCGCGTGGAAGCGCGCGGGTCCAGCGCCGTGAGTTGGACCCCGTCGGAATCCACCCAGGGCTGGAGGAAGTAGTAGAGGAGCACGATGTCGGACTCCAGTACCACGGTGCGTTCGGTGGCGGGATATTCCCGCTGGGCTTCTCCCGCGGCCGAACGGCTCCGGGCCACGAGGCGTCGCCCGATGCGGGACACCACCACCTCTCCCCCGTCCGACCCCGTGAACTCGTTCTGATAGGTCGTGGCCCTGAGGTCGGGGGTTGCCTCGATCCGGGGACGGAGCTGAGACCCATCCTGGAGTCGGACCTCGGACTGCCCGATGATCCGGGCATCCTGGCCCAGCCCCAGGCGGTGGATCGTCACGTCCTCCTGTCCCACCACCGAGCCGTTCCGGGAGAGCCGGAACGACGCTTCGTCGATGGGGACGACCTGGGCCTGCACCGCTCCCCCGGCGAGCCCCACGGCCAGGAGACCCGCGACGCCCGGGAGGCGGATACGAGGACGACGACGACCGGTGAATGATGTCATGGAAGATGCTACCCGGCTTCGTTCGGCTGCGATCCCCGGTCCCTCTCCAACAGCTCGGTGAGGGTAGAGGCGTATCGAAGGAAGATGGCCTCTCCCTTCTCTCGGCTGGCCCGGCTCGGAAAGCCCATGACGCCTCTCGCCTGGAGCGGGGGTGTGAGGGGGTGGCCCCGGCGATAGCTTCGGGTCGCCGCAGGCGTCGGACTGAGATCCCTGGCGTCATCCATGGACACGACCTCGGGGAGCAGATGCAGGAGAAGAGACGTCTCGACCTCCCCGCCGTGCTCGAGTCCCGGTTCACCCTCCACGAGATCCCGGATGTCGATGGTGGGGAGATCGAAGACCGTGGTGACGGCATCGGCGGTCAACGCCATCAGAAGGGCCTCCAGATGACGAGGAGACGGGTGCGCCGTCACCAGGATGAACTCTCTCACGCCATGATCCTCCCAGTCCGCCAGGAGCTCATTGATGGCCCGATGGAGCGTCTTGCGCCGCAGGCCCGCCGTGCCGGAGAACTCGGACGATCCCTTCAGGGTCACGCCGTAGGGGAAGGCCGGTGCGCGCAGGATTCCGGTTCTTCGGGCCACCTCGTCCACCACCGCGCCGGCGATGTGCAGGTTCGTGCCCAGGGGGAGGTGGGGGCCCGCCTGCTCCAGCGCACCGACGGCCAGGAGGAGCCTGGGGTCCCGGGCGAGGGTATCCTGAACGAGGGTCCAGGGGATTCGTTCCAGGAAGGGAGGCGGTAGGCTCATGGGAGTCGGGGGTCGATGAGGTCACGTCCGAAGCGTCCCGCAGCGGCTGTGTGGGCGCCTTGGGCCGCTCTTCTGGCGGTGGGTGTCTGGGCCGCCTGGCCCGGGCCCGCGGCCCTGCCTTTCGCCTCGGCCATGGTGGTTCTCGCGCTCCTGGCCGACGGTCCGCGCCGCGGTGCGCGATCCCTGGGCCTGGTCATCCTCCTGGCCACCACCGCAGTGGGGTTCCTCCAACTCGACGCCCGCCGCAGAGTCCAGGCGGATTGGCCTGGCGAGTGGGCCCGGGAGGAGGAGCGAATCGTCGAACGGCTCCAGGAGGCGCTGGCCCCCTTCCTGGACGGCGGGCCCGCCGCCGCCTCCACACTGGCGTCTCGCGTCGCCGACGGCAATCCGCCTCCCTACCGGGAGGTGGCCCGCCTCCGTCGACAGGGAGGGTTCGACGCGGCCGCCGTGTTCGACGCCCAGGGCCGACCCCTGGTATGGGATGGGGAGCACCGCGGCCGAGTGCCGCCGGAGGTGACGGAGGGGACGACCGCCTTCTTCTACCGGGATCTTCCGCTGGTCGGCTACCTCTACGCGACGGCTTCCGCCCCCGGTCGTGGGACGGCCATGGTGGCCATGCTGATCCGCTCCGACCTTCCGGACGAGGTCCGGCGGGCCGCAGGAGACTTCGTGACCGAATTCGAAGCCGCCACAGGGGCACGCATCCGGGTGCAGCGCCCGGACCAGGTGGCGCCCGATGCGGAGGTCGTGGACCTGAACTGGGGGGGCAATGCCCTCTTCTCCGTCTCCATCGAGCGTCCGACCGAAGCGGAGCGTCTTCGCACCCTCCGCCGCCGGACCCGAATCTGGGGAACCGTGGGAGTCGTGCTCGCCTGGCTGCTCCTGGCCCGGGCGCCGGGCCCGGCCCGCATTCCCGGCACGGCGGCCACGGCGTTGGCGCTGGGGCTCCTCCTCCCCACGGAGGCGCTGATCCCGAACTCGGCGCTGGCGAGCCCGACCTCGTTCCTCCTCCTGGATCTGCCGCTCGTCCGGTGGCTCGCCCTGTTGGCGGCCGTCGGATTGTCGTTGGGGCTGCTCCGGCGCCGCGGGCGTCTTCCCACCGGCTCCACCGCCATCGCCGTCGCCGTGCTGTTCCCGGTGCTGGCCGCCGCCTGGCGGGGGAGCGTCAGCGCCGACTTCCTGGCAGGCCCCGACGGGGAGTGGCTGCCCATGGTGGTGTCCCTCGGTCTCGCCCTGACGCTGCTGGTCTGGGGATTCCTCCAGCTGGAGCGTCCCGGACCCCGGGGGGGCGGGAGACTCCGGTTCGCGGCGGGTTGGTCGCTGGCCCTGGCGCTCCCGCCGGTCGCCGCCACCCTGGCGGCACTCCGGCCCGGGATCTCTCCCCTTCTCCTGGTGACGTGGGCGCTCCCCATCGTGGTCTGGGGAGGGGCCGGACTTCGACGGTTGCGGCGCCGCATGGCGTTGGTCTGGCTCGCCGCCGGACTCCTGGGCGCGGGAGCCGCCATCCCCTTCCTCTGGGGGGGACGGGTCGAGGCACGCATGACGCTGGCGGAGGCCCGGGTGCAGCGCCTGGGGATCCGGGAGGACCCCTACCTGGAGTTCCTGCTGGGAAGGCTGGCCCAGAGCCTGGACTCCCTGTCCGCCGAGGGGGTGCCACCGGTGGAGATGCTCTATGGCGCGTGGCGAAGCTCCGGGCTGGCGGAGGCCTCCTATCCCATCTGGCTCACCCTCTGGACCGATGGAGGATTGCCCCGGGAGGATCTTCGCATCGGGATGTCCTCACCGATCCGTCCCGGGGTCGCCACCACCCTGTCCCAGGTCTCCAGCCCCGACAGCATTCAGATCCTCCGCTACGAACGGGCCGACGCCCAATATGCCTTGCAGGTCCCGTTGCTGGACGAGGGGTGGGTGGCCACCGGCGTGGTGCCGCCGGTCCGGGACGCCGGTTCCGAGCTCCTCCTGGGACCCCTCTTCGGCAGTCTGGAGCAGGAACGGGGACCGCCCCTCACCCTGGTGCCGCTGCTTCCCGGCGAGGCCACGAGCCGTGATTCGCTGGAATGGGTCCGCACCGCCACCGGATGGCGCGGGGAACTGGCCCTGACCTACCCCGACGCCGTGTACCACGCCCACTACGAGGTGGAGTTGCCGGGTGGGCTGGTGGCGGTGGCTCGAGCCACACTTCTCCTGCTGCTGGTCCTGGCTCTGGCCGGCATCCTCTGGGCTATGGGCCGGGCCATCCGAGGGCTTCCCGGTCCCGTGGTCCGGGAGGGGCTGGCCCTCTTCGGAAGCTTTCGGGTTCGGGTGTCGCTCGCCCTCTTCGCCTTCTTCGGTCTGTCGAACCTCATCTTCGGGACGCTGGCCTATCGGACCATCGACGGGGCCTCGCAGCGGGCGGCCCAGGTGCTGTCGGAACGGGTGGTGAACGAGGCAGCCGCCTCCTACGAGGAGGTCTCCGGAGTCATCGAGCTTCTGGCGGAGCGGGTGGATGCCGATCTCCTGGAATACCGGGACGGCGGCCTCCGGGAGGGATCCCTGGAGCCCCTGGTGGAGTTGGGTCTCTACGAGGGGTGGGTGCCCTACCCGGTGTACGAGGCGCTGACGGAGCGGGAGGTCCTGCTCCAGGCGGTGCCCACCAACCTCGGCGGTTGGTCCTACGTCACCGCCTACCGGCGTCTGGTGGACGGGGACATCCTGGGAGCTCCGGTCCCGCTGGAGACGGGTGCCACCGCCGTCCGCAGCCGGGAGGTGGCCCACCTCCTCGGCTTCGCCCTGGTGGCGGGTCTGGCTCTTTCGCTGGTCCTGGCGTTCCTGGTGGGTCAGGCGCTGTCACGACCCATCGAGGCGCTGCGGGTGGCCTCCGAACGGGTCGGGTCCGGAAACCTCGGGATGCGACTTCCCTCCGATCGCTCCGACGAATTCGGAACCGTGTTCCAGGCCTTCAACCGCATGGTGCGACGACTGCGGAGGGCCCGGCGCAATCTGATTCGGAATACCCGCCGGACCCGGGCCATCGTGGAGGACGTGGCCACCGGCGTGGTGGCGCTGGACCCTCAGGGAGAGGTGGTGCTGGCGAACGCCCGGGCCCGGGGACTCCTCCAGATGGAGATCCGGGAGGGCGAGCCGCTTCGCGCTCAGGACGGTGTGACGTCGGACGTGGTGGACTGGCTGCACCGGATGATGAGGGACGGCCTCCTGGAGGCGGGTACCGAGGTGCAGGTGGGAGATCGCAGACTACGGATCCAGGCCCGTCGGGTCGTGCGGGAGGGACCGAAGGGGTCGGGTGTCGTCATGAGTGTGGAGGACGTGACGGACGAACTCCGCTCCGAGCGGATCCTGGCCTGGGGGGAGATGGCGCGGCAGGTGGCCCACGAGGTGAAGAACCCCCTGACCCCCATCAAGCTCAGCGTACAGCATCTCCGACGGGCCTGGGAGGACCAACGAGCGGATTTCGGGGAGATCCTGGACCGGAACGCCGAGGCCATGCTGGGGGAGATCGATCGCCTCGCAGCCATCGCCTCGGGCTTCTCGCGTTTCGGCGCGCCAGGGGTCGCCGGCGGACCGCTGGAGGCGGTGGATCTGGCCCGGGTCTGTCAGGATACGATGACGCTGTACGGGAGCGGAGAGGGTCCTGTACGGTTCCAGCTGGACCTCGAGTCCGGGCTTCCCCCGGTGCAGGCTCGGGAAGCGGAGGTGAAGGAGGTCCTGGTGAACCTCCTGGAGAACTCGAGGGCGGCCATCGGCGGTGAGGGACACGTCTCTCTCGAGGTGGGCCAGGAAGGGGACGACGAGGTCGTGGCCCGCGTGCGAGACGATGGCTCCGGCATCGACCCCGAGCTCCTGTCCCGGATCTTCGAGCCTCACTTCTCCACTCGCTCGGCGGGCACGGGGCTCGGACTCGCCATCGTCAAGCGCATCGTGGAGTCCTGGGACGGAGCCGTCCTGGTCTCCAGCGCGCCGGGGGAGGGGACGGTGGCGGAGGTCCGCTTTCGCCCCTGGAGAGGCCCGGTGGACGACTCGTGACCCGTCCCGGCTCGCACCCCCCAGACCCGTACATCCATCGGGCGTCCTCCCCACCGACCCCATGGGCCCCACGACGCAGAAAGGTCTGGCACTCCCCTGCGGCTTCTTCGAGATTTGAAACAGAGCCCCGTCCGTTCCTCTCACCACAGAGGCGACTCTGAACCCCCTGGACCTCGCATACTGGCTGGAGTCCCGGGCCACCTCGCTCAAGGAGCGGTGGCTTCAGGATCTCCGGCTGCGTGGGGCGGCGGACGGGGATGGAGTGGAGGAGCTCCTGGAACTGTTCCTCGAGTTCTTCCTGGATCTCCTCCCGGGGCTCCTCGGGCCGTACCGGGACCAGCTGGATCCTCTCTGGACCCAGGCGAGTGAGCTCTTCGGCTCCCTCGCCGCCAATCGGGGGCTCGCCGCAGGGGAGGCGGTCGAGGAGGCCCAGTTCCTTCGGGAGGCGGTGCTTCGTCTTCTCTATCAGGATCCGCCTCTGGCGCCAGCCGGGCCCATGGGCCTCCGAGAAGTCCTGCGGCTCAACCGGATTCTGGACGAGCTGGTCACCTACGCCTCCGTGGGTCACACGGATGCCCTCTTCTTCGCTCTCTTCCAGGGCTCGGGCGTACCCGAGAAGCTGAGCGACGACGTGCGCTACGAGATCCGCAATCAACTCGAGGCGTTGCGGGCGTCGCTGGACGAGGTCCAGGCGGTCCAGTCTTGAGCATCGCGGACGGTCCTCCCGGCGATCTCCCACCCGACGAGTTTCGCCGACTCGCCCACGAGGTAGCGGACTGGGTGGCGGACTATCTGGAGCAGGTCGGTGAATTCCCGGTCCTGCCGAATGTGGAGCCAGGCTTTCTGAGAGACGCGCTTCCGCCGGGCCCTCCGCCGGAGGGGGAGCCCATGGAGCAGATTCTCGAGGACTTCCGCCGGCAGGTCCTTCCGGGCATCACCCACTGGAACCACCCTTCCTTCCACGCCTGGTTCTCCATCTCGGCATCGGGACCCGGGATTCTGGGGGAGATGATCGCCGCGGCGCTGAACGTGAACGCCATGGTATGGCGCTCGTCGCCCGCCGCCACGGAACTGGAAGAGCACACCCTCGACTGGCTCCGGCAGATGCTCGGTCTCCCGCCGGAGTTCATGGGGACCATCAACGACACCGCGTCCCACTCGACGCTGTATGCATTGGCGGCGGCCCGGGAACAGGCGGCGCCGGAGCAGGGGTCCCAGGGGCTGAGCGGTGGGCGGCCCCTCCGGTGCTACACCAGTGTCGAAGCCCATTCGTCGGTGGACAAGGCGATTCTGACCCTGGGCCTGGGGCGGGAGGGGATCCGTCATGTGGCGACCACTCCGGCGCTGGAGATGGATCCCGCGTCGCTGGTCGACGCCATCCGGACGGACCGCGCGGCAGGTGTGCGGCCCATGGCGGTGGTGGCGACGTTGGGCACCACCTCCACCACGAGCGTCGACCCCATCGCGGAGGTGGTCCGGATCTGCCGAGAGGAAGGGTTGTGGCTCCACGTGGATGCCGCCTACGGTGGCCCCTTGGCGCTCCTCCCGGAGCTCCACGACCTCTTCTACGGCTGGGAGGAGGCGGACTCGGTGGTGGTGAATCCCCACAAGTGGCTCTTCACGCCGGTGGACTGCTCGGTCCTCTACTGCCGGCGCCCCGAGCTCCTTCGGCAGGCCTTCAGTCTCACGCCGGAGTACCTGAAGACCGGAGAGGCCGGAGGGACCAACCTGATGGACTACGGGGTCGCCCTGGGGCGCCGGTTCCGTGCCCTCAAGCTCTGGTTCGTTCTGAGGGCCTTCGGAGTCGAAGGACTGCGAGCACGGCTCCGCTACCACATGGAGTTGGCGGCGGAGTGGGCGGCTCTGGTTCAGGCCACCCCGGACTGGGAGCTGGCCGCGCCCTGCGTCATGGCCACGCCGGTGTTCCGGTGGAGTCCGGACGGCGTCGATGCCGAGGCCGCGGATGCACTGAATCAGACGCTGATGGACCGGGTCAACGCCAGCGGTGCGGCGTTCCTTTCCCACACCCGTGTGGACGGCCGCCTGGCGCTCCGCGTATCCATCGGAAACATCCGCACCAGTCGCGCGCACCTGGCCTCCACCTGGTCCCGCCTGCAGGAGGAGGCGAAGTCGCTGGCCGGAGAGGGTGGGGGCGTGCAACGGGGCTGATCTGGCTCCGGCCTCCCCGGTCGGCCTGACGGGCCTGGCGGGGAGAGCCATTCGAGGCCGGTCTCAGGATGCGGCGGTTCCCTCCGGGGGAAGGCCCCGTACCGCCTCTTCCAGCACCCCGATCCGGGGGAGGTCGGAGGCCATGGCGAGGAGGGTGGCGGCTGCCACGGAGCCGCCCAGGACGATGTCGCCGGTGAGAAGGATCACCACTGCAGCCATCCCTCCCACGGCGTCCCGGGTGGCCATGGCCACCATCACGCGGGTCTGCACCTGGGACAGGGCCTCCCGTCGGTTCTCGGGGGGATCGCCGGAGCCCGCCGCCCGGGCCACCGGATAGGAAGCACCCAGGAGGAGGAGGAGGAAGAACCCGACACCGAGGCGCACACCGGGTTGAAGCCCGAGGAAGGGTTGGAAGGTCCCGCTCGCCACCATCATCCACGCGCCGCCGGTCATGACCAGCACACCGATCATGAGGGCGACGGAGAGCCCCAGGAGGACCCTGTGGTACTCCCGGAGGTCGATCCGATCCCCGGGGCCCGGGCCCACGTCAGGCCTCCCGCACCGCCTTGCTCAGGTCCTGCATGGATTTCTTCGCATCGCCGAAGAACATGTAGTTGTGGTCCATGTAGAAGAGGGGGTTGTCGATCCCGGCAAAGCCCGGTGAGAGGCTCCGCTTCATGACGATCACGTTCCGGGCCTTGTCTACGTCCAGGATCGGCATGCCGGCGATGACACTCTGGGGGTCCCTCGCCTCGGGATTCACCACGTCGTTGGCACCCACCACCAGAACCACGTCCGTCCGGGCGAAGTCGTCGTTGATCTCGTCCAGATCGTAGAGGAGGTCGTAGGGCACGTCCGCTTCCGCCAGAAGCACGTTCATGTGCCCGGGCATCCGGCCCGCAACCGGGTGGATGGCATATTTCACGTCCACTCCTCGTTCCTCCAGGAGATCCATCACCTTCTTCAGATCGTGCTGGGCCTGTGCCACCGCCAGCCCGTACCCCGGCACCACGATCACGCTGGAGGCGTAGGCGAGCATGGTGGCGGCGCCGTCGGCGTCCACCGACCGCACCGGCTTGTCCCCGGTGATGGCCTTCTTGCCGGCGGATTCACCACCGAAGGCGCCGAAGGCGACGTTCGCCAGCGACCGATTCATGGCCTTGCACATGAGCATGGTGAGGAAGAGCCCTGCCGCCCCCACCAGCGCGCCCGAGAGGATCAGGACCTTGTTGCCGATGACGAACCCGGCTGCCGAGGCCGCAAGCCCCGAGTAGGAGTTCAGCAGCGAGATCACCACCGGCATGTCGGCGCCACCGATGGGAATGACCAGGAGGATTCCCAGGAGGAGCGATAGGCCCGTGAAGATCCAGAAGAGGGTCAGGGGCGGCAGCCCTCCCACCGTCCCACCCACCGCCAGAACGCCGCCGACGACCAGCAGAGCCAGGAAGAGCAGGGCGTTGAACGACTTCTGGAGCGGGAAGGTGACAGGGTTGCCGGTGATCCGCCCGCTGAGCTTCCCGAAGGCGACAAAGCTCCCGGAGAAGGTCACGGCCCCGATGAGCATGCTGATGCCGATGGTGATCCCCGTCTGCAAGTCGAGGACCCCGTCGGTCTGCTGGAGACGGGCGAACTCCGCCGCCGCCACCAGAGCCGAGGCCCCGCCGCCGAAGCCGTTGAAGATCCCGACCAGCTCGGGCATGGCGGTCATCTTCACGGCACGGGCCGTGACGGCCCCCACCAGAGAGCCGATCACGATCCCGATCAGGATCCCGCTCCAGGACAGGATCTGATACTCGGGATGCACCATGGTCGCCACCACCGCCACGAGCATGGCCAGCGCCGCGAGCCCGTTCCCCTGACGGGCCGTCGCAGGCGACTGCATTCTCTTCAGTCCGGTGACGAAGAGGATCGCGGACAGGAGATACGCGATCTCCACCAGGGTCAGGACATCCATGCGTGTCTCCCCGTCCTCAGTCTTGCTTCTTGAACATGTTGAGCATGCGGTCGGTGACCATGAAGCCCCCCACCACGTTCACGGTGGCCATGGCCACGGCCACGACTCCCAGGACGGTGACCAGACCCCCGGTGGAACCCCCGGTCACCACGATGGCCCCGATGATGGCGATGCCGCTGATGGCGTTGGCACCGGACATGAGGGGTGTGTGCAGCGTCGGCGGCACCTTCCCGATGACCTCCCGTCCCGCCAGAGTGGCCAATACGAACACGTAGAGTCCGATGATGATCTCGCCCATGTGTCAGCTCTCTCCCTCGTCGGAGTCGGGTCGTGTGTCGGGGGTC
>JARRPL010000022.1:0-25753 GCA_037382905.1 Gemmatimonadota bacterium
CTGGATCCCGGGTCCGGGCGTCGGGGCGCCGAGGCGGGGCCAGCCCGATTTTGTCATCTTGACTAACTAATGAGACGACGGACTTCGTGCCAGGGGCCGGGGCGTTGGACGCTCACCCCGTCCCCCGCTTGCCCTTGGCATCCGCGCGGGGGGCGCGCCCCTGGGCATACTCGGGGTATAGCTCCAACTCGCAGTCGGGGCAGACCCCGTGAGAGAGGGACACGTGCTCGCCCAGATAGTGTTCCAGCGGCTGCCATTCGTTCGTGTCGGTCCGGATGCTCTTGCACTGGGCGCAGATGGGAACGAAGTCCCCGAGGACGCGGGTGAGGGCCTGCTCCAGCCTCGCGTGGGTTTCCCGGAGTTCCGACCGCTGTCGGTGACCGAAGGCCACCAGGACACCCACCCCGATCCCGATCTGCAGAGCCAGCGTCAGGTTGAGCGCCCACGGTTCGTATCCTTCGATCCGGGCCGCCACGGGAATCGAGGCCTGGTGAAGCCCCATGAGAACCAGGGCCACGGACGGAATCCAGCGCTCACGCCCCAACTCCGGGCCACTCCGGCCGAAGAGCACTCCGGCCCAGGCCCATCCCAGCCCGAGAACGAGGCCCCAAACGGAGAGGCGAAACGGCTCCAACTCCGGCGACGCCAAGGGCAGGATCCGGAGCACCAGCGCCGGAACCGCGAGGAGGAGCCAGGTCCGGAGGACGCGACGTCCCGCGAAGTCTGCGGCACCCAGCAGGACGAGGGAGGTGTAGGCCACCGCCAGGATCCGGGGAATCGGATCCAGGCCGACGACCCCCATCCCGCCGGCGAAGGATGCGTAGGCCAGCCGGAGGACCCACAGGGCCCACGCCATCGTCCACAGCCCCAGGTAGCGTTCCCGATGGATCGCCCAGAGGTAGCTGAAGAGGACGAAGAGGGTGAAGGCCCCCACCAGAGGGGGCGCGAAGGCGAAGAGCGGCATCTCCATCAAGAGCCGCCCCCCGGCTCGGGACGGCGGCGCAAGCTGCTTCGCCGCCTTCCGGAAACCAGGCGAGGGGACCTGGGCACGTCCGGCTCAGCCGCCGGAAACCGGCGGACCCTCGCGAACCACCCGACCTCGGGCCACGACCGCCCGGATGGCGCGCGTATTCCCGATGTCGGCCAGGGGGTCGGCATCGAGCAGCACCAGATCGGCCCAGTAGCCCTCCGCCACTCGACCGGCCTCTCCCTCGAGACCGAAGAAGCCGGCGGGTCGCACCGTGGCGGCCCGGATGGCCTCCAGGGGCGTGAGCCCGGCTCGGACCAGCATGGACAGCTCGTCGTGGAGGCTGTAGCCGGGCAGGGCGAAGGCGATGGGCGTGTCCGTCCCTGCCCCGATGGGAGCCCCTGCGTCGTGGAGCCGGCGGGTGAGCCTCGAGCTCCACGCGCCGAAGGTGGTATCGGCCCGGGCGGCCAGAGCCGCATCCGCTTCGGCCTCCCAACGTCGCACCACCTCCTCCGGCAGGCGTTGAACGGCATCATCCCAGTCGGCTTGCTGGAAGGGCGGCTGCAGAGAAAAGCCGTTGAGCCGAAGGGTCGGGACCTGGAGCGTCCCGGCGAGGGCGGCGATGGTCTCACCACAGGTCTCCGGATCGTAGGCGGCGATGGCCGGCAGCCGCTGGAGGTCGTGGAGTCGGGTCCGGAGCTCGTAGCCGGACTCGCCGCCCCGGGCCGCCAGGATCTCCCTGCGACGTGCCAGCAGTCCAGGCGCGTCCGCCGCGCAGTCGAGCTCGACGTTCCTCAGGTGCTCCATGGAGCCCACCTGGGGTCCCGCCGTGCGCGCCCGCATGGACAAGGGGACGTGGGCCGCCACCGGCAGCCCCCGTCCCCGGGCCTCCTCCACCAACGCCGTGAACACCGCAGGGGTCACCATCTCGTAGACCTTCACGAAATCCACCCCCGCATCGTCGAGGGCGGCGACACGTTCCCGGGCCGCCTCCGGCGACGCATTGGGCACGCCGATCTCTGGCCGGCCCTCCCCGTCGTACACCAGGGCCTCACCGTCCAGCAGCGGGCCGCTGAAGAAGACCCGGGGTGCGTCTGCGCCAGGCGCCCGCATCGCCTCGATCACCGGCACAAGGCGTTCCTGCAGCCCCCCCGTATCCCGAACGCTGGTCACGCCCCAGTCCAGGAAGAGGGCCGGCATGGCGTCGGTGAGGACGGGATCGTAGGTGAGGTGGACGTGAGCGTCCCAGAGGCCCGGGATGAGGTAACGGCCGGCCCCGTCCACCGTTCGGGACCCCTCGGGTACCGCCACGTCGTGACCGACGGCTGCGATGCGGTCGCCTCGGACGACGACGGTCTGGCCCGACCGGACCCCGTCCACTGGATCGACGACGGTGACGCCGGTGATGGCCAGCGGCGGGGGGACCGCCGTCACCGGGGTCTCGACTTCCTCGGCGGGAGGGGCCGAGTCCCCGGGGGGACCGCAAGCGGCGAGACAGAGGAGAAGCACCGGCGCGGCGCTTCCGTTTCGGTGACCACGCTGGAACTTCATGGCAGGATTCCGGAAGAGGCGAGCCCCCAAAGTGGGCCCGTCCAACCCTGTACGCGAGTCCCCGCCTGGGCGCTCCCGAGTCCGACGGGCTCAACCGCCGGAGGAGCTCCCGCCCTGCACCGTGACCGGAAGCTCCAACGCCCGAACGGTGAGGGGTAGGACCTCCCCAGGGGGCCCCTCCGCCACCGTCCGACCGTCCCGCAGCAGCACCACCCGGTCGCAGTTCTCCACCGTGCTCAGACGATGGGCGATCAGGATGAGGGTCCGGCTTCCCTTCAGTCGGTCGATGGCTCCCATCACCACCTGCTCCGTCTCGTGGTCCAGGGCCGATGTGGCTTCGTCCAGGACCAGGACCTGGGGTGCGTCGTAGAGGGCTCGGGCGATGCCGATCCGCTGCCTCTGTCCCCCCGAGAGCCGCACACCCCGCTCTCCCACCGGAGTCTCGAGCCCCAGGGGCAGCGTGCGCACGAAGTCGGCGAGACGGGCATCCTCCAACGCCTGCCATACCGCCGACTCGTCGATCTCCTCGGCGCCGAGCCCGAAGGCCACGTTCTCACGAATGGTGACGTCGGCCAGGAAGATCTCCTGGGGGATATAGCCCACCTGCCGGCGCCACCCCCCTTCCCGGCCTCGGAGGTCGACGCCGTCGACGAGGACGCGGCCCTGGGAGGGGGAGAGGAGACCCAGGATGAGATCCACCAGGGTGGTCTTGCCCGATCCGGTGGGGCCCACCAGGCCCACGGCTTCGCCCCGACGGATCTCCAGATCGATATCCTCCAGAACGGGCTTCCCGACGCCCTCGTAGGCGAAGCCCACGCCCTGGAGCCGGATCGCATCAGAGAGGGCCGGGAGGGGATCCGCCTCCGGCTCCACACCCTGCGCCTCCACCAGGTCGCCGTAGACCGCGTCCAGGGCGGCGCGCCCGAATCGCATGCTGTTCAGGGCGCCGACGATCCGGTTGAACGCCGGGATCATGCGGACCACGGCCACCGCCAGCAGCGTGAGGACGGGGACCAGGGACTCGGGTGTCCCGCCTCGGGAGATGAAGAAGGCCGCCACCGCAAGCAGCCCCAGCACCGCCACCACCTCCAGAAGCAGGCGGGGGAGCTCTCCCAGGACGGCCCGGGTCATTCCCAGGCTGGCAAAGGAGGTGGAGGCCGTCTCGAACCGCTCGAGAAAGTGTCCTTCCCGACCCAGCACCTTGGTCATCTTGATCCCTCCGAGCCCCTCGTTCACCGAACGGATCATCTGCTCACGCCGGATTCTCTGCTCCCGGCCTAGCTCGATCATGCGCCGCCTCATCAAGCGGGCGACGAGGTAGCTGGTCCCTCCGAGGATCCCCAGGGCCGCCAGCGACGTAATGGGCTCCACCGTGAGGAGGAGGAGGAAGATGGCTGCCAGGGTGAGGGCCTCCATGCCGATCTGAAGGAGGGGGAAGAGCATCCCCGACACCACAGCCATGGCGTCGTTGTTGGTATTGTTGAGGAGCTGCGAGCTGTTGCGGTGCAGGTGGAAGTCGTACGGACGGCCCAGGTAATGGCCCAGCAGCCGGCTCGCCAGCGTCACCTGGGACCGGAAGACGAAGCGATTCGACGCCCAGGAAAGCACGGTCAGGTAGGCGGCCTTCACCACGAAGACCAGGGCCAGAGCCGCACCGGCGAAGACGATCACGCCGGCATTCGTTCCCACGCCGAAACGTCCCAGGACCTGGGCCCCCAGGGGATGCCCCCGGATGAGGTCCGGATCCGTGAGCGTGGCGACGAAGGCGGGAATCGCGCCGACACCGGCCATCTCCAGCAGGGCACCACCGACCATCGCCACGAAGAGGAACGAGGCCCGAATCCGGTCTCGCCGGTCGAAGAGCTGGATCAGCCTTCTAGAAGTCTCGAGCACGATTGCCTTGGTAGAGCATGGAGAACGAGGTGACCCGCGCCGGCGGAGGGGAGCGAGGGCGCGTCGTCCGACGGGACAAAGATCGGGCCGGACACAGGCCGGAGGAAACGATCCTGATGGTCGCGGCACGGAGCTTCCAGTATCGGGGCCACCGACTCCCACCCGCTCACGGAGATCCTCCATGCCCGAATCCGGGACCCAACCGCGGAAACGACGGAGTCTCCGCACCATCCTGGCCTTCACCCTCGCCGTCGCCGCATGCGACGCCCCCTCCGCCCCCACGGAGCCGGACCCGGAACTCCCTGCCGGGACCCGGGACTTCGTGACCCTCATGAACGCCCATCGGGTGGAGGTGGGGTGCTCGCCCCTGATCTGGAACGCCCGGGTCGCGGAGGTGGCTCAGGCTCACTCGGAGGACATGGTGGCCCGGAAGTTCTTCGGTCACGACAATCCCGAGGGAGATTCGCCCTTCGACCGACTCGAAGAGGCGGGGGTGGCCTACTCCCGCGCCGCCGAGAACATCGCCTACGGCTTCCCCGACGCCGGGGCGGTTCTCGAGGGATGGCTCGACAGTCCGGGTCACCGGGCCAACATCGAGAACTGCACCCTCACCGAGCACGGCGTGGGGCTTGAGAACACGCACTGGACCCATCTGTTCATCCGGCCCTAGCCCGATCACCCCGAAGGATCCAGGCGCCGGACCCGGACATCCCGGGCCCACGAAAAACGGCCGCCCCACCCGGAGGCGGGACGGCCGTGATCCGTGGGACGCGCCGTCAGAGGGCGACGACGTTCTCCGCAGCCGGGCCCTTGGGACCCTGGGTCACCTCGAACTCGACCTTCTGACCCTCACTGAGGGACTTGAAGCCGTGGGCCTGAATCGCGCTGTGGTGGACGAAGCAATCCTTGCCCCCGTCGTCCGGCGTGATGAATCCGAAGCCCTTCTCGTCGTTGAACCACTTCACGGTTCCGTTCATGCGCATGATGCGCTCCTGGGTGTTGTGCAGATCGGAGGCACTGTGATGCGCATTGCCGACTGCGGGTTGCGCGGTCACTCCCGCGCGGAGCGAGGTCCGATCGACCCCGGTGTTACTGAAAACGGCGCCACCTTCCAACTCCGAAGGCGCCGCCGTCATTGTTGTGCTGTTCCTTTGTCACCTCCAAGGGTCGCGGAAATGGCGATGACCGTCAAGGCGTGGAGGCTGCGGGGATCCCGACCTCGACGCGGTGACGCCGCCCTCGGTATCATCGTGGGTACCCGAGGAGGCCCGGTCCCGGGCGTCGTCACAGAGGCTCCCCGTCGAGGAAGGAACACGACCATGAATCGGACCCTGCTGATCCCCATCACCATCGGACTGACCCTGGTCCACGCCCTCCCCACCGAGGCGCAGAGGGGCAGGAACGATGTGACGACCATCGCCCCCGGCGAGAGTTGTCCTGCCGGGACCACCGAGATCCGCCCCGGTCGCTGCATGGCGCCGGAGTACCCGCCGCCGAGCATCGTCGACTACCGCCCCGAGTCCACGCTGATCACGGAGGAACACGACGTGCCCCGGGCCCGCTTCCCCGTCGTGGACTTCCACGGTCACCCCCGGGGCTTCGCGACGCCCGAGGGGCTTGCGGAGCTCGGAGCCGCCATGGACGCGCTGAACCTTCGGGTGATGATCGCCGCCAACAACGTCCGTGGCGACGAGCTGCGGGCCACCCTCGCAGCCATCCGGACATCCCCGGATATGCGGGACCGGGTCCGGGTGATGACGGGGTTCGACTTCCGGAACGTGGGCCCCGGGTGGGCCGACCGGGCCGTGGCGGAGCTCGAGGCCGATGCCGCGGCGGGGGCGGTGGCCATCGGCGAGATCAGCAAGGCACTGGGGCTCACCTACCGGAAGGCGGACGGAACCCGGCTCCGGATCGACGATCCGGATCTGGACCCGGTCTGGGAGGCGGCGGCACGTCTGGGGCTTCCGGTCTTCATCCACACTGCCGACCCTCCGGAGTTCTTCGAAGAGTTGGACTACACCAATGAGAGGTGGTTGGAGCAGGCACTATTCCCGAACCGCCAGTATCCGTCCGACGAGTTCCCCTCCTTCGAGCAGCTCACCGAGGAACGGGACAACCTCTTCCGCCGGCACCCCGAGACGACATTCGTGACCGCCCACATGGGGTGGCACGCCAACGACCTGGGCCGGCTGGGGAGGCTCATGGACGAGCTCCCCAACCTCTACGCGGAGATGGGGGCGATCCTGTACGACCTGGGCCGCCAGCCCCGAACCGCCCACGACTTCTTCGTGCGCTACCAGGACCGGATCCTCTTCGGGAAGGACTCCTTCCAACCCGCCGAATATCCCTACTACTGGCGCGTCCTGGAGACCGCCGACGAGTATTTCGACTACTACCGGGACTACCACGCCTTCTGGAAGCTCTACGGGATGGACCTCCCGGACGAGGTCCTCCGGAAGATCTACTACGAGAATGCGGTGCGACTCATGCCCGGTCTGCCCCAGGAGGGGTGGCAGGAGTAGCGCTGACTACGGATACGGCCACACGGTCCGGGCCGCCGACAGGGCCCGATTCGTGTGCTCTCAACCCGTTCCCACCACGCCCGCCGCGAAGGCCACCACCACGAATCCGGCCCCGGCGAAGAGCAGGGAGAGGAGGATGAGACGCCGTCCCCGGGGCTCGAACTCCCAGGGCATCGGACCCAGAGGGATCTGGAACGAGGATTCCTCCCTGCGCCGCCTGTACTCGGGGGTGACCCAGGTCAGGGCCCGGATGTTCAGTGCCAGGGCGTACACGATGAGAACCGCGGCGACGACGGAGAGCGTGAAGTCCATGAGACGCGATGGAAGTGGCGATCGAGCACCGAGGGTCTGCCGCAGGAAGCCAACGACCCGCGCAGCGTACCCGCATTTCCGACGATAAGCGCAACCGGGGCTCCCGTCCAGCGATGGGACCCTCCGGTCGATCGTGCTGAACCGCACGGACGTCCCGGTTACCCTCCGACGGCGAAGCCGCTACCCGCCGTGGCGAGCCAGCGTGAGCGCAGAATCACTTGGACGACCCCGAGGAGGCCTCACGTCCCCCGGACCCGACTCCGTGGCAGCAGAACTCGAGAGGGCTTGCCGAAGGCTCGTCGCCGAACCGATCGCCGGCGATCCCCGTCCCCTCGCGGCGGGATGGACGCCTGAACCCTCGACGAGGCCCCCCGGTGTCCCATCAGCTCACGAGCCTCTGGGTCGGGCAGCGCTCCGAGGACGGCCATTGGTTTCTTCACTCGTCCACCTGGAACAGCAACCTGCCCGCCGACTCCTGAGCGGAGGGAAGGGCGGCGCGCCTTCCAGCCTCCCGGCGCCGCCCATCCCAGCGTACCGCTACAGCCCCTCCGGCGCCCAGATCTCCGTGCTCTCGTCCCACGGATCCAACTCGTCCAGGCCGAGCTCACGCAAGCGCTCGTTCGCCGCCACCAGCTCGTCCTCCCAGACGACGTCCAGACTGGCCATGTAGCCGTCGAGCTCCTCCACCATGATGTCGAAGACTTCCCGCATCCCGTCGTTCGGCGCACCGTCCCCGCGATCCACCATGGACAGCAGGTTGGCCAGGCGGTTGTTCACCTTGATGGGGAAGTTGAGGGGGTCCTGCCCGGACCGGTTCCGGACCTGATAGATGTTGGCCTCCACCTCACCGGCAGCGGCCATGAGCTCGTTCAGCCGCTCCCGCAGCTCCTCATCGTCGCTCTCCGCCATTCGCGCCTCCACCTGGGTGCGCATGCGCCGGATGGCGATCACCGCCTCGTGCGCCCGCTCCACCTGGTCCCGGATCTCCAGTCCGAACTGATACTGGGCCACCATGTCTGCCACGGTGACATCCTCGATCCACGGGTTGCTCTCGATGGTCAGCGGACTCTCCTCCGTGACGCCGTCGGCGGTGAGGCGGACGGTGTAGCGCCCCGGGGGCAGGGTCGGCGCCATGGAGCGCACGCCCCAGAGGATCATCCGGGGGAAGGCGGTCCAGCCGTCGGCCTTCAGGTCCCACCGCAGCGTATTGAGCCCCTGCTCCACCGGCATCCCCTCCTGGGCGTACCGGCCCGAGTAGGCGCCTCCCTCCTCCTCGTCTTCGTCCTCCGGCGGCTCGGGCTCGAAGGTCCGAACCACGCTCCCCGCGGCGTCCAGCACCTCGAGCCGCGCCTCGTCGGGCACGTCCCGGAGCCAGTACGACAG
The DNA here is from genome assembly GCA_037382905.1 of Gemmatimonadota bacterium. Lineage (GTDB taxonomy): Bacteria > Gemmatimonadota > Gemmatimonadetes > Longimicrobiales > Gaopeijiaceae > Gaopeijia. The sequence goes on from JARRPL010000022.1 coordinate 8,629, forward strand.
CACGAGGTCCCCGCCGGAACGGTATGCGCTGGGGGGATCGAAGAGCCGGACGGCCGCTCCGGTCATCCCCGGCTCCGCCTGACGGATGGGGGCCAGGTTGTCCAGTACCCAGAAGCCCCGGCCGTGGGACGCGATGGCCAGCTCGTTGTCCTCCACGACCACGTTCGTGACGGGGAGGTCCGGAAAGCCCGGGTTCAGTTCCTGCCAGGTGGCCCCGTCGTTGTAGGAGACGTAGACCCCGTGGTTCGTACCGGCGTAGAGGAGGCCCTCCCGGGTCGGGTCCTCCCGAACCGCATTCACGTAGGCGTCCTGCCGGATCCCGTCGGTGATGAGGCTCCAGCTGGCCCCGAAGTCGTCGGTCCGGAAGATGTAGGGCGTGAAGTCGTTCAGGAGGGGCTTCCGCACCGAGACGTACGCGCGCCCGGCGTAGAAGGCCGAGGCGTCGATCTGGCTGACCCGGCCGAAGTCGGGCATGTCGGGCGGGGTCACGTCGGTCCAGGTGTCGCCCCCGTCCCGGGTGACGTGCACCAGGCCATCATCGGAGCCGGTCCAGATGACGTCCATGTCCACCTTTCCGGGCCCCACGGCGAAGATGGTGGCGTAGACCTCCGGTCCGTTCATGTCGCCGGTGATGGGGCCCCCCGACGGACCCAGCGTCATGGGGTCCGCCCGGGTCAGGTCCGGGCTCAACTGCTCCCAGCTGTTCCCTCCGTCCTCCGTCTTCCACAGGCGGTTGGACGAGACGTACATGACCTCCTCGTCCAGCGGCGAGAAGAGGATGGGGAAGGTCCACTGCCAGCGCTCCACCATGTCGATGGCCGGCTCCCCGGAGTAGAACCAGGGATACGGGCTCACTTCCCGGCCCAGTCCAAGCTCCTTGTTGTACTTGTCGACGTAGCGGCCGTTGTTCGTTCCGCTGAAGAAGATGTCCAGGTCAGTCGGGTCCGGGGCGATGTAGCCCGGCTCCCCGCCGCCCACCACGTAGGCGTAGTCCATGGACCCCTCGGTGATGCTCCCGGGCTGGCCCGCCAGCGGATTCACGTCCTCGTCGCCCAGCCGGCCGGCGTTCCAGTCCGACGGAAGGCACAGCGTGGAGTTGTCCTGCTGAGACCCGCAGACGTGGAAGGGGATGTGGGAGGTGGTCACCGCCTGGTAGAACTGGGAGGTGGAGAACTCCTGGTCCGTCCACTCCTCGCCGGTGACGAAGCTGACGGCCCCACCCCCGTCATTCCCGTCGAGCAGGTGGCTCGGGTCGTCGGGATCGATCCAGAAGTCGTGGTGGTCCCCGTGGGTTCCGTTGTCGATCACCTCGAGCGTCTCGCCGCCGTCCTCGCTCCGGAAGAGCCGGGTGTTCTGCATGTAGACCACGTCCCGGTCCTGGTGGTCCGCGAAGACGTGCGTGTAGTAGAAGGCGCGCTGACGAATCCGGCGCTCGTCATTCACGAGGTCCCAGCTCTCCCCGCCGTCGTCGCTCCGGAAGAGGCCTCCATCGGCGTGCTCGAAGAGGGCGTAGACCCGATCCGGGTCGGCGCTGCTCACGGCCAGCCCGATCCGTCCCACCACACCCTCCTGGGGCATCCCCGGATTCCGGGTGATCTCGGTCCAGGTATCCCCACCATCCGTGCTCTTGAACATTCCACTCCCAGGACCGCCGGAGGACATGGTGTATTCCTTCCGGAAGGCCTGCCACAGACTGGCGTAGATCACGTTGGGGTTCGTTCGGTCCAGCGCCAGGTCGATGGCCCCGGTCTCGTCGTCACGGTAGAGCACCTTCTCCCAGGTGTCTCCTCCGTCCATGCTGCGGAAGACGCCCCGCTCCTCGGAGGGGACGGAGTACTTGCCGAAGCTGGCGACGTAGATGATGTCCGGGTTGGTGGGATGGATCCGGATCTTGCTGATCCCGTGGGACTCCCGGAAGCCCACGTGCTCCCAGGTCTCGCCGGCGTCCCGGCTCCGATACACCCCGTCTCCAGGCAGGATGTTGCCCCGGATGCAGGTCTCGCCGGTGCCGATGAAGACGAGGTCCGGGTTCGACTCGCTCACCGCCACCGCCCCCACCGAGGCGGAGGTGATCTGGAAGTCGGTGACGGGGAACCAGTCGTCGCCGCCGTCGGTGGTCTTCCACAGCCCGCCTCCCACCGCACCGAAATAGGCGACGTCGGGCTGGCCCTTGACCCCGGAGACGGCGATGGAGCGGCCTCCCCGGTCCGGACCGATGTTGCGCCACTGATAGTGGTCCAGGATCTCGTCCCCCAGCACCGGGTCGGCGTCGAAGGAAGAGGTCTGAGCGCCCAGGGGAAGTGCTGCGACCAGGGCGAAACCGAGGGTGGCGCACAGCGGGAGTGCAGCCGGGCGGGTAAGGTGCGGATGCATGGAGCCGTCCAGAAGGGGGTGGATGATCGCCGCCAAGGTACACGGCATCCTCCGCCCTCGCACGTCGGGCCTCCCCCGGGCAGGTGTCAGGCCTTCTCGTACGCCTCCTTCAGCCAGCCCAACAGCTCGTCGTCTACCTGCTCCACCTCCGTCACCCGCACCCGGTGGCTCACCATGGCGTTGAAGCTACCCGAGGCCTCCAGCCGGTCCGTCACGGGGTGGTCGGCGCCCAGGTTGAGGCCCACGTCCACCCGGGTGCGGGTGGACGGCTGGACGATGGCGAACTGCTTGCTCCGTCGCAGGGAGACGTACGTCTTCTTCGGTGCGACCTGGACATCGCCCCCGAAGCCGGTGACCCGGGTCAGGAGCGCGTCCCGGATGGGAGTCAGCGGTGCCTTCGCCCCGGCGTACTGGGCTGCCAGCAGGTCGTCTGCGGCTCCGTGGGCCGCCGCGTTCCGCTTGGACTCGTGGGCGATGAGGTTCGCGTAGCCGTGGCTAACACCGTGGTCACCCTTGAGCATCTTCACGATCTGTCCATGCTTCTCCAGCCCGGACTCGGCCACCACCGCACGCCACGCCGTCAGGTCCTTTCCAGTCTTCTCGGGGAGATTCCGAATCATGCTCGCCGCCATCTCCTCGGGTGTCGCCATGGGTCCTCTCCTTCACGGGATGCTGGACGCGGGCCGTCGGCTGCCTGCAATGTGCCGCGTCGTGGTAACGTACGTCCGACGGACCCGACCTTACCAAGTCGTCGGAGATCCGGCCAATTCCCCACAAGGAGCCTCGATGCCCGCACGCCTCGTTCGCCCCCCCGCCACCCTGTCGCGTCGCTCCCGCCCCCGCTCCTTCCACGGCCGGTCGTTCCTCACCGTTCTCCTCCCGGCGCTCCTCCTGGTGGGGTGCGACGAGTCGAGCGAGATCGTCGATCCACCGGCGCCGTCCACTCCCACCACCCTGGTCCTCTCCACCGACGAGGTGCTCCTCTCCTTCCTCGGTGCATCCGAGAGTGTGAACGCCACGGTCCTGGATCAGCGGGGTGAGCCCATGGATGGCCAGACCGTCCTCTGGTCCGTGCCCGACGAGGCGGTGGCCACCGTGGACGGCGACGGCGTGGTCACCGCGCAGGCCGACGGCGTCACCGAGTTGATCGCCACCTCGGGTGCCCTGAGCGCCTCCACGCGCGTCGACGTCCGCACCGGCTGGCAGTCGGTGGAGGCGGGGCGAGGGCACGCCTGCGGACTCTGGGGCCACGGGGTCGCCTTCTGCTGGGGAGACGACGGATTCGGGCAGCTGGGATCCGGGATGGTGGGCGAAGGTGTCGCCACGCCGGCTCCGGTGGCCGCCGACGTCCTCTTCGAAACGCTGGCGCTGGGGGACGCCCACAGCTGCGGCCTCTCCACCGGAGGTCAGGTACTGTGCTGGGCCTGGAACGCCGTGGGTCAGCTCGGCTCCGGCGACGTGGCGCCCTCCCGCGCCACGCCGTCCCCGGTGGACTCGGACGAGACCTTCGTTCAGGTCACGGCGGGCGCCTACCACACCTGCGCCCTCACCGAGGACGACGCGGCCCTTTGCTGGGGAGGCGGCGGCGGCTTCGACGACGGTCGGGATCTGGCCCTGGGTTTCGAGCCCCCGGAGGACTGCAGCACCCCCGGCCCCTCCTTCTCGAACCGGTGCAGCCGAGTCCCCCGGGAGGTGAGTGGCGGCATCGACTTCCAGGAGCTCTCCGCAGGGCTCTTCCACTCCTGCGGGATCGCCACCGACGGCCAGGCCTGGTGCTGGGGGTGGAATCGGGGTCAGCTGGGCAACGGGGAAAACCACGCCGACGACCCCGAGGGAACGGCCCCCGGATACGCGTCGCCGGTACTCGTGGATGGGGCGCTGGAGTTCGCCACGATCTCGGCGGGGAACGCCCACAGCTGCGGCGTCACGGCTGCGGGCCAGGGGTGGTGCTGGGGTGAGGAGATCGCCCAGACTGGAGCCCTGGGGATCGGGGACGCGGTGGGCGTTTCAGTCCCCACGCCCGTGGACGCCCCCGCCACCTTCACCCGGGTCCGGAGCGCCCGGATCAACAGCCTCTACAACCAGTACTCCTGTGCGCTCGACGACGGGGGTGCCGCCTGGTGCTGGGGAGCGAACCGGAACGGTCAACTGGGGGCGACGTCCGTCGAGAGCTGCGAGGTGGTGGGGGGGCAGATCCCCTGCACCCTCTCCCCGGACCCGGTAGACTCGGAGCTGACGTTCGTGCACGTGGCCGTGGGGCTGGAGTTCACCTGCGGCGTCGATATGGACGCCGGGGCGTGGTGCTGGGGGATCAACGACGCGGGACAGCTGGGCAACGGCGGCGGCCCCGGGTCCGGCGTTCCCGTCCCCGTGAACACCCCACCGGCTCCCGGCGACCCGGAGGTCTGACCCCACGGATCGACGGAACACCACAACGGGCCTGCGTCGTTCCTATCGCAGGGGATCCTGCCCGGGGTGACCCCCATCGAATCGAACGGGCAAACAGGAGGAGGTCGCATGGGACGCATGGACGGGAAGATCGCGCTGATCACGGGAGCCGCGGCCTGACTCGGCAAGGCCACCGCCGAACTCCTGGCCCGGGAGGGAGCCTCCGTCGCGGTCACCGATGTGGACGACGAAGCGGGCCGGTCTTTGGCCGGGAGCATCCGTGACACCGGCGGAGACCCCAGCTACTGGCACCTGGACGTCGCCGACGAAGAGGAGGTGAAGCGCGTCGTGGACGAGGTTGCGGACCAGCTTGGCGGGCTCCAGGTCCTGGTCAACAACGCCGGGATCAGCGGCGTGAGCACGCCCACCCACGAGATCGAGGCCGATGACTGGAACCGGGTCATGCAGATCAACGTCAACGGCGTCTTCTTCTGTACCAAGCACGCCATCCCGCACCTGCGGGAGGCGGGAGGCGGGAGCATCGTCAACCTCTCGTCCATCTACGGCCTGGTGAGCGCCGCCGATGCGCCGCCGTATCACGCTTCCAAGGGAGCCGTCCGGCTCATGACCAAGACGGACGCCCTCTTCTACGCAGGCGACGGCATCCGGGTGAATTCGGTTCACCCGGGCTTCATCTGGACCCCGATGGTGGAAGGGTTCCTGGAAGGGCAGGAGTCCCCCGAAGCCGCGAAGGAGGGGCTTGTGGGGCTTCATCCCCTCGGACGGCTCGGCCGGCCCGAGGAGATCGCCTCGGCCATCCTCTTCCTGGCCTCGGACGAGTCCAGCTTCATGACCGGTTCGGAGGTGGTGGTGGACGGGGGATACACGGCCAGGTAGCTCCTGCATCGGGGCTGCGGCGCCGCCACCACGTTCCTCACTCGGAGTGCGGCACTCCCTCGGCACCCGGCGGGGGTCTCCGGCCACGGCCTCGTAGGGCCCCGTCGGGTGGACGTTGCGGAAAAGCCAGCGGATCCGGGGGCTTCGGAGGGCTGGCACGGCCAGCGGCACGGGCCATGCGAATCGGACGGGGGGCGGACCGGAGACGTTCCGGACCCGCCGCCGCACCCCGCTGACCGGTTCCCACCGATGCGCTTCATGAGCGAATGCCGCCGCCCGCCCAGGATCCGTCCCACACCGTCTCTACGGGCCCTTCCGCCCGCGCCGGTCCTGGTCCTGGCGTTGCTGGGCGGACTTGCCGCATGTGAATCCCCCACCGCCCTGGACGCCACGGCCGAGCCCCTGCTCCGGACGGCATCGACGGCGTACACCCTCCAGCCTGTCGCCCCTCAGGTGCATCACGCGACGATCCGCTACTCCTTCGTGAATCGTACCGGCGCGCCGGTGACCCTGCGAAACTGCAACGGCGTCTTCAGCCTCGGGCTGGAGCGGCGAACGGCTTCGGGCTGGATGCGCAGCTGGAGCCCCACGGTGCTCCTCTGCGAGAGCCCGCCCATCGTGATCGCTCCCGGCGACCGCTGGGCCGGAAGCATCCAGGTGGGCGCCTCGCCCCTGACCCCCACCTCCTTCCCGGATCTCCCGCTGGACGACGCGGAGGGCGTCTACCGCATCATCTGGGACCACGCTCTGGCAGGCCCGTCGGCATCGGGGCCGCTCCTACCCGCGGAAGATCGGGTCAGCAATCCCTTCTCCCTCCGCCTCCCATGACGGGCGGGCGCCGTCGGCGAGGGTCCGGTCCCGGGTCGCCCCCCTCCATCACCGGGAGGGACGCGCAGGGGCCGTCGACCCCCGCCCCCCACCCACTCCGCAGGGGGAGACGCCCGGTGGCCCGCGGCCGGGTCAGGGCTCCGGGTCCCGCCCTTCGTCGGTCTCGAAGACGTCCGCGTCGAGTCTGAACCCTTCGGTAGCCTCCGGGTCCAGGTCCATCCCCACCAGACGATGGGCGATGTAGTCCCCCAGCAGGGGACCCTGCTTGAAGGCCTCCGCCGATCCCCCGCCGGCGATCCAGGCGTTCTCCCAGTCCGGGTGCACGTCCACGATGAAGTTCCTGTCCGTGCTGCTCTCGTAGTGGCAGGCCCGCGTCTCCAGGATGGGTGCCTCCGCCAGGACCGGGAACCAGCGGGCCACGTACTCCCGGATTCGCTCGAAGGCCTCCTGGGGGATCTCGGCTCGGGACGATTCGTCCGGGTCCTCGGGAGGACGGCCCCCGGTCCTCACCCGGAATCCCCGGAAGTCCGGGGGCAGGGCGGGCCAGCCAGTGGAGCCTGGAATGCCGAAGCTGGGCATGTTGGGGTACTCGAACCGGTGATCACCCGGCGGGGGCCCGAAGTAATAGACGTGCCCCATGGGAATCCTCAGGCGATCCCCCATCACCTCGGGAAGCACTTTGGGTAGCCAGGGACCGCAGGCGAAGACGTACCGGTCCGCCGACAGGGTCTCGCCGTCGTCGGTGACCACCCCCGTGAGTCGGCCGCCCACCACCTCTCCAGGCCGGACCCGGGCGATGCGGATCTCCCCCCCGGCGTTCCGGAACTCCTGGGCCACCGTCTCGATGGCCCGTCGGGCCCGGACCACGCCGGCGCCGGGCTCGTACAACGCCAACGTCATGTCCTCGGTGGACAGGATCGGCCAACGCCGACGCACCTCGTCCAGATCCAGCCACTCGTAGGCGACCCCAAGCTCGTCCCACTGGGCCGTGGTCCGCTCCAGATAGGGGGTCATCTCGTCCCGAAGGATGATGTCCCCGGTGGTGTAGTAGAGTGGGGCCAGCGCGTCTCCCGCTTCCGCGTCGAACTCCTTCCAGCGCCGCATGGACTCCAGGGCCCACCGGGTCCAGATGGGGCCGTGGGGGCGGTCGCCGTAGCTCGAGCGCACCCCCCGGGTCTCCCCGCCGGAGGTCGCCCGGGAGTTTCCCGGACCGTGCTGGTCCACCAGCGTGACCTGGACCCCCCGGCGCTGCAGGTACATGGCGGTCCAGGCACCGAAGACGCCGGCGCCCACGATGAGGACCTCCGGAGCCTGCTGCCGATGGAAGGCCGGCGCGCTCCGCCGTGCCCGGGCGGACCCACCCTCGTCGCCGCCCAGGGCTCCCGGCCCGCCACCGCCCAGGGCCAGGGCCCCGAGACCGGCCGCCCCCAGGAAGCTGCGGCGGTTCATGGCGGCCCTCTCGTCGGGGGCGTTCCCGCCATTCCCCCTCTGGGCCGCTTCATCCCGGTCCGACCCGTCCCCCCCGCTTCGTCTGCCCGAACCCATGGCTCAGCTGCCCTCCGGCAGTGCGAGGGCCACCAGTTGAGCCGGCTCTCCGGGGCCGGCGACAGACAGGATGATGTACTGGCGGCCGTTGTGCATGTAGCTCATGGGCGCCGTGTTGGTGGGCGCCGGAAGGTCGATGGTGGTGATCTCCTCCCCCGTCGCCTTGTCCACCACGTGCAGCAACGGCTCCTGGCCCCGCCCCTCGCCATAGAAGAGCAGGGTCCGGGTCACCAGGATGTTCGCATGGGCGTTCTTCCCGGTCCTGGGGAGGTTCACGCCCTGGAGCGCCTCGTGGTTCTTGATGCTCTCGGGGGTGTCGCCGTTGGGGATCTGCCAGACGTGCTCCCCGGTGTTCAGGTCGATGGCGGTGATGCTGCCATAGGGCGGCTTCAGGATCGGGAGACCCTGGGGTCCGCCGATCCCGCCGGGCCCCCGGGAGACGTAGTTCATGTTGGAGTCGTCTCCTCCCAGCACCTCACCCCGTTGATCCCCGGGGATGAGGGAGATGACGCTGTGGCCCCTCTGGCTCGCGACGTAGAGGATCCCCGTCTCGGGGTCCACCGCGGCCCCTCCGGGGATGTTCGCCCCCCCGTTGGCGCCGGGAACCACGAAGGCCCCCTTCGTCCCATCCTCGTCGTCCCACAGGGAGGGCGGGGTGAAGAGTGGGCCCATCCGGTACTGGCTGGCGATCCGCACCGCCTGGGCTCGGAGCTCCGGGGTGAAGTCGATGAGCTGATCCTCGGTCATCCCCTGCATCTCGAAGGGAGCCGGCTTCGTGGGAAACGGCTGGGTCGGCGCCATCTCCTCGCCGGGGACGTCGCTCCGGGGAACGGGGCGTTCCTCGATGGGCCAGACCGGCTCCCCCGTCTCCCGGTTGAAGACGTAGGTGAAGCCCTGTTTGGTCACCGCCGCCACCGCCGGGATCCGCTGGCCGTCCACCGTGATGTCCACCAGGTGGGGCGCATCGGGGTTGTCCATGTTCCAGACGTCGTGATGGACCATCTGGAAGTGCCAGACCCGCTCCCCCGTCTCCACGTCCAGGGCGATCAGGGAGGTGCCGAACAGGTTGTTCCCCAGGCGGTGCCCGCCGTAGTAGTCGTTGGTCGGCGTGTCGGTGGGGATGAAGACCAGTCCCCGCTCCGAATCGGCGGAGAGGGGGGCCCATGCCGAGATGTTCCCGGTATAGGTCCAGGAATCCCCCTCCCAGGTGTCGTGGCCGAACTCGCCGGGTTGGGGCAGGACGTTGAAGCGCCACAGCATCTCTCCGGTGGCGGCGTCGTATCCCCGGACGTGTCCCGGTACGTTCTCCATCCGCTCCGGGTAGTAGCCCCGGTCGTGGGAGTTGCCCACCACCACCACGCCGTTCACGACGATGGGCGGGGACGACGCGGTGATGTCGCCGGAATCCAGGATCCCCCGCTCCGGATCGAAGGGGTAGTCACCCATGTTGCGGTGCAGGTCCACGATTCCGTCCTCTCCGAACTCCGGGAGGGGCAGCCCCGTCTCCGCATCCAGAGCCGCCAGGTAGTAGCCCGGCGTGATCACGTAGATGACCTCCCGGCCATCCACCTCGGCCCAGGCCACGCCCTTCCCGTAATTCTTCCGGGTGGACTCCTGCCAACGGGGGTTGTCCCGCATGCGCCACATCCAGAGGGTCTCCCCCGTCTCGGCGTCGATGGCGACCACCGAGCGGCGCTGCCCCGCAACGGCGTAGAGGCGGTCCCCCACCTTGATGGGGGTCCCTCGATAGATGTAGTCGATCTCGGGACCGTAGTTGGCGGCCCACCAACGCCACTGGACCTCGAGCTGATCCACATTGGCGGCGGTGATCTGGTCCGCCGGCGTGTAGCGGCTGCTCCCCTCGTCCCCACCCCAGTAACGCCACTCTCCGCCTTCCGTGCCCATGCGCTGCGCATGGAGCGGAAGGACCGTCGTCAGCCCCGCGAGCAGGGCCAGGCCGGCCATGAGACCCGAACGTGTCCGATGCATACCGCCGTCTCTCCGTGCTGTGCTGAAGAAGTGGGACCGCGTCCCGTCCGCGTCCGGCCCGGGCCGGCGCCGGGAGAGAATGGGACCCCACCCGTGGCTTCGCCAGCGAGAAGGGCGGTGCGAGCGCCGGCGGCGAGTGCCCCGCGGCACGCTGGAGGACCCGTGGGCCACGGACGACCACGGGGGCCGGCTCACGGCGGCACCGGGTTGGAGAGGGCAACGATCTCCGGCGCCCTCCACGGACATCACCAGGTACTGCCGCCCCTGGTGCAGGTAGGTCATGGGCAGCCCGACCTGGGTCCCGGGCAGGGGGATCTCCGCCAGGATTTCTCCCGTGAGTTTGTCATGGGCGCGGAAGACGGGAGCACCGGACATCCCCTCGCCGGCGAAGAGAAGGGTCCGGGTCACCAGGAGCCCGGCCCGGGAGACCTTGCCGGTCCGGGGGAGCGACTCCGGTGACACGCCAAGACGTTCGGCGACGTGGGCCGGCGTATCCCCGTTGGGAACCATCCACCGATGCGCGCCGGTGGTGAGATCGATGGCGGTGATCCGGCCCCACGGAGGCTTGACCAGGGGGATGCCCGGGAGCACCGAGGTGGAACTCCGGGCTGCGATCCAGTCCATGTCGGACTGCTCCCCCCCGGGCTCCAGCGCCAGGACCGACGCGTTCGTCATGGAGGGCACGTACAGGATGCCCGTCTCCGGGTCCAGTGCGCCCCCCTCCCAGTTCGCGCCACCCACGGAGGAGGGGAGGGAGAGGGTCCCCTGCGTCCCGTCGGGCGCCCCTTTCACGGAGGGGGGACTGAAGAGCGGCCCCATGCGGAAGCGGGCGGCGAACTCCCGTGCCCGTGCGTGGAGCCCGGGGGTGAGGTCCACCAGGTCGTCGTCCGTGAATCCCTGGCGATCGTACGGCGCCGGCCTGGAGGGGATCGGTTGGGTGGGCGACGTCCACTCACCCGGGACGTCCGTCGCCGGGACCGCCCGTTCCTCGATGGGCCAGACCGGCTCGCCGGTGACCCGGTCGAAGACGTAGGCGAAGGCCTGCTTCGTCAACTGCACCACCAACTTCCTCGATCGTCCCTCCACCTGCACGTCCGCCAGGATGGGGGCGCTGGGGTTGTCCCAGTCCCAGATGTCGTGGTGGATGATCTGGAAGTGCCAGCGTCGCTCGCCCGTGCGTGCGTCCAGGGCGACCAGGGAGCTGGAGAAGAGGTTCGCCCCGGGTCGGTGACCTCCGTAGTAATCGCCGGTGGCGGCCTCCGTCGGGAGGTACACCAGCCCCGTGTCGGGGTCGTACGACAGGGTGCTCCAGACCCCGGCATTCCCGGTGTATCGCCAGGAATCCTCGAGCCACGTCTCGTGGCCCTCCTCCCCCGGCTCCGGAATGGGATTGAAGGTCCAGAGGAGCTCGCCGGTCCGTGCGTCGAATCCTCGGACGTCACCGGGCGTGTTCACCCTGGAGGGCGGACGCATCCCCACGTGGTGTGCCGACCCCACCACGATCACGTCGCCAGCCACCAGCGGAGGCGCGCTGGCCCCGATGCTCCCGGGGAGAGGCACCCCCGGTCGAGCCCGGTGTCCCGCCATGAGGTCCACGACGCCGCCCTCTCCGAATCCGGGGACGGGCGCCCCGGTCGCCGGATCCAGGGCGACCAGATGGTAGCCCGGCGTCACGACCAGGATCCGACCCTCCGGGTCTGCGCCACCCCACCAGGCCACACCCCGCCCCGAGTTCATGCGGGGCGCGTCGGCGAGACGCTCCTCCCCCTCCTCCATCTCCCACTGCCAGAGGAGCGTACCGGAGGCGGGGTCCAGGGCCACGACGCCCCGTGTGTAGCCTACCGTGGCGAAGAGACGACCGTTCAGGTAGAGGGGGGTCGTCTGGCTCCGGACCTCCGGGCGCTCCACGAGGTCCGTGGTGGGCCTCCGCCAGACGACCGTCACCTCATCGACGTTCCCTGGATGGATCCGAGCCAGCGGCGAGTACCGGGTGTGGGCGGGGTCGGCGCCGTAGCTGGGCCACGCCCCTTCGGCAGTGGTGGTCTGCGCCAGCAGGAACGACGGCAACCCGGCACCGAGCGCCGCGGCCAGGACAGCCAGGACGCCGAAGCCGGGAGGGCACAGGCGGCGCGCCCCTGGTCGCCCCTGGCGCATGGCGAGCGGCCGGATCGCGAGGCTAGCGGGACTCGAAGCGGACCGCCCGCAGCGCCGCCTCGTCGTTCATCAACTCCGTGTCGCCGGCGCTCCAGCCGTTCATCTGAAGGATGTAGGCGGTGACGTCCAGGTAGCTCCGCTCCGGGAGGGATCCGGGAGACTCGTCGGGCATGTTCTCCATCAGGTACGAGAGGAGCCGGCCGACGGACGCCCCCTCCCACGCGAACAGAAAGGCGTCTTCCTTGAATTCCACGCGGGTGTGGCACTCCAGGCAGACGTCTTCATACACGGCCTCGCCCCGATCGGCCTGGGCCTGGGTGAAGAGGGCCTCACCCCCCGGAGCAGGAGTGGTCTCCACGGGCTCCGAGGTCGACGCACCTCCGGAGGCGCAGGACGCCGCGAAGAGGGCGGCCGTGAGGATCAGGAGGAAGGTGGGAACCCGAAAGGCGGAAACCGAGGGAGAGGATCGCATGGCGTTCGTCGGATACGGGGCGGTGAAGTCGGCGGGCGTACAGGCGATGCGGCTGGATCGGGCAGGGAGGAGACGCATCAGGGCCGGCCACCCGATGGCCGCCAAGATCGACCCGGGCGGCCCCGGTGGCAACCACCGGCCTGACGGGCAGGCGCGGGGCTGTCCCGGGTTCTTGACTCCAATTATTTCAATGTTAAAATATTTGCATGTCATTCGTCCGGCGAGCCACTGACCCTGGCTCGCGTCCGGCGCGGGCAGGCCCGGTGCCTCGAGGTGCCGCAGGGGTCGCCCGGGTCCTGGGGACGAATCGCCCGCCCACCGAGCCAAGGAGGCCGCCGTGCCGAAGCTGGAGACGAAGGGATTCCACCACATCACCATGGTGTCCACCGACGCTCCCCGGACGCTGGCCTTCTACGGCGGCCTCCTGGGTCTGCCGCTGGTCAAGAAGACGGTGAACTTCGACGATCCTGGCGCCTACCACCTCTACTTCGGGGATGTCACCGGGAGCCCCGGGACCATCCTGACCTTCTTCGAGTGGCCCCGGACCCGTCGCGGTCACTGGGGTGTGGGGGGGATCCACCATCTGGCCCTGGGCGTGTCCACCCCCGAAGCCCAGCTCAAGTGGAAGCGCCGGCTGGAAGACGCCGGTGTGCAGGTGTCGGGTCCCCTGGACCGCGGATACTTCAAGAGCATCTACTTCAGCGACCCGGACGGGCAGGTCCTGGAGATCGCCACCAAGGGCCCCGGCTACGACATCGACGAGCCCGCCGACGCCCTGGGCCAGAGCCTCATCGTCCCCCCGGAGGACCGGCTTCCCGAGGGGCGGGACGAGTCGGCCCTGTCGGCCCGGACACACCCGGAGCCGGTCCCGCAGGTGACCCCGGATATGACGCTGCTCGGAATCCATCACATCACCGGGATCACCGATGACCTGGCCCAGGCCCACGAATTCTACGCCGGCATCCTGGGACTGCCCCTCGTCAAGAAGACGCTGAACCAGGACGACGCCAAGACCGAACACTGGTTCTGGGCCCGCTACGACGGCAGCGAGGTCGGGGACCACTCCGCCATGACCCTGTTCGGGTGGCCCGGCTCCGACTACCGTGCCCGGCCCGGAGCGGGCCAGACCCACCATATCGCCTTTCGAGCCCGGAACCGCACAGAGCAGGAGGAGTGGCGGGAACACCTCCTAACCAACGGAATCGAGGTCACTCCGGTCCTGGACCGGCAGTACTTCGAGAGCATCTACTTCCGGGCACCCGACGGCCTCCTGTGCGAGATCGCCACCGATGGCCCAGGCTTCCAGGTGGACGAACCGTCGGAGGAGCTGGGCCGGGACCTGAAGCTGCCGAAGTGGCTGGAGCCCCGGCGGGAGGAGATCGAGGCGGCCCTCACTCCCCTGGGCGCGGGAGCCGACCGATGAGCCCGGCGAGTCTGGGATACGAACTCGGCGCCCCGGCGAACTCCCGGGACGGGGCCCCGGTGGCGGTTCTCCTCCACGGCCGCGGCTCCCATCGGGGTGACCTGCAGGGACTCCGGCCGGGGCTCCCCGAGGGGACGGTCGTGGTGACGCCGGAGGCGCCCCACCCCGGTGGCCCCTGGGGGTACGGGCCGGGATGGGCCTGGTACCGCTACATCGCCGAGGATCGGGTGGACGAGGCCACCCTCGGGGAGAGCCTCGAGGCGCTGGACGACTTCCTCGCCGGGCTGGCCGAGATCCTCCCCGTCGAGCCCGGACAGCTCTTCCTGGGAGGATTCTCCCAGGGTGGGACGACGAGCCTCGCCTACGCCCTCACCCGCCCCGGCAGGGTCGCGGGTGTCCTCAACTTCTCGGGCTTTCTCGTGGACGGGCCCACCATCTCCCTCGATGCCCCGTCCACGCAGGACCTGAGGGTCTTCTGGGGGCACGGGCGCATGGATCCGGCCATCCCCTTCGCCCTCGGCGAGAGAGGGCGGAGGCGTCTGCGGGACGCCGGGGTCGACCTCACGACCGGCGACTACGACATCGGTCACTGGATCGATCCTGCGGAGCTCGCCGACGCGGGTCGGTGGATGGAGGAGATCTCGGGCTGAGGCCCAACCACCCCGACCCCTCTCCCCGGCCTCCTCAGGGTGATCCTTCGAAGACCTCCGCTCCCCCGGCCAGCCAGATACCCCCGGCGAGAAGGGCGAGGGCCACGACCCAGAGGATGATGGCGAGACGGGTGGCCTTGCGGGCCCGCTCCTCCTCGTACCACCGCATCGGACGTACGCCCTGGAGGAAGAAGGTGCAGACGGCGGCGAGGTTGACGGACACGACGTTCGTCAGGAGGAGGAGCCCGGAGCTCCACACCAGCCCCCAGCGCCCGGCCCCGACGAAGAGCCCCACCGCCACGAGCGGGGGGAGGAGGGCCACGGCCACCATGACGCCGATGAGGGAGGCCGAGATCCCCCGGGTGAAGGACATGGCGCCGGCGGCCCCCGCCGCGAGGGCCAGCACGAGGTCCGGATAGTCCACGGCGGCCCGCAGAGCCAGCTCGGGGACGGAGGGGTCGACGGGGAGGAGGGCCCCGGCTCCGACGGAGATGACGAGCCCGATGGCGAGCCCCGACAGACTGGCCAGGACGGCCCGCCGCAGAAGGGTCACGTCCCCGAGGGTCGTGCCCAGGGCGAGACCCATGTTGGGCCCGATGAGGGGTGCGATCACCATCGCCCCGATCACCACCGCGGTGTTGTCCCGCAGCATCCCGCCGATGGCGACGACGGTGGAGAGGGCGACGAGACCGTAGTAGGTCGGGGTGAGCTCCGTGGCCTCCTTGGCGTCCTGGTAGAGCTCGTCCCGGCTGATCCGCCCGATGGTGGCGTCTTCCTTCTCCCCGCCGGAGTTCTCCTCTCCGTCCTCCACCGGGGGGATCACGGCCTCGACGCCGAGGATCATCGCCCGGCGCTCCTTCGAGAGTCCCTGGGACTCGTCCACCCACTCGACGAAGCTCTCCGCCTGGTCTCCGTTGAGGAGGAAGCGCTCCAGCGTGCCCTCCCCATCGGCGCGCCTCACCGTCCAGTGTGCGACGATCCCGTGTCGCTCGAAGACGTCGTCACCCACCTCGAAGGTCTCGGGGGCCGAAAACTCCACGAGGCGAAGGGCCATGGGTCGGTAGGTCCTGGCGGGGGATCGGGGTCTCGACGGACGGGACGGGGTGTAGCCTAGGGGGGTGGCAGCCTTTCCGCATCTTCCGGCAGACGCAACATTGGGGCGTCGGCGCCCGTGATCGGGGTCACGGCGTCCGGCCACCCTTCATACCCCGACCCTCCTCCCGAGCCGATCACCATGCGATTCGACCCGGATCTCACCCCTCCCTGCTCCAGGACCGCGCCCCGGATCACGCTCCGCGCATCGACCCCCGCCGGTGCTCTCATCGGGGCGTGGGTCACGACCCTCGTCCTCTTCCTCCCCTCCCTGGCGGCGGGCCAGGCTCACCGAGCGATGGGCCATCGGGCTCCAGAACGACCTCATCATCGAGGAGTTCGTGATCGAGCACGGGGACGAGGAGCTGATCGAGCGGGAGAAGCCCCTCGCCGTCATCCCCTCGGTGCTCTACAAGCCGCTGGAGTGGCTCACCCTGATCTTCGGCGTGGGGCGCGAGTTCGCCTCGGAAGAGGACCTGACGCTGACCCGGTTCGGAGGTGAGGTCGGTTGGCACGTCCACCCCGACTGGGAGGTGGGCGGGGCGGTGATCTGGGACGCGAAGTGGGGCTTCTACGACTCCTGGGGGCTCGACTTCAGCGTGAGTCGGTTCCTGGGATCCGGCCGGTGACGGGCACACTGTAACCCGTCAGCTCCACGTAGCCCCGGCCGGTAAGGGGCCCGCCACGGCCGCCCGTGGACCCCCTCCGGGTCTGGCTGGACGAGTGGAGCTTCAGTGGTGGCGGCGCGCCCTCCGCCGCGGATCCCGCCGCGGGAGCCGGGTTCCCCCTCCGGGTGCGGGCCCGGGAGGGCGGGGTGGCGGTGGATCTCACTCTGGAGCCGGCCAAGCCCCACGTCCTCCAGGGGGACCGGGGGCTGAGCCAGAAGGGCGTCGAACCGGGAAACGCCTCGTTCTACTACTCCTTCACACGCCTCGAAGCCACGGGGACGGTCGAGGTGGATGGGGAGACCTACGCCGTGGACGGTCTCGCCTGGCTCGACCGGGAGTGGAGCACCAGCGCCCTCTCCGCCGGGCAGGAGGGGTGGGACTGGTTTGCCCTCCAGCTCTCGGACGGGCGGGACCTGATGGTCTACCGCCTCAGGGGGCCCGGCGACACCACGGACCCCATGAGCGAGGGGGTGATCGTGGCCCCCGACGGCTCCCTCCGGCGCCTGACCCGGGACGACTTCGAGATCGCCGTCGGGGGCCACGATCACCCCCTCGCTCATGGGGTCCGTGGTGTCGCCGGGCCCCCGGAGGCGGTAGACCATCAGGTCCCGCCCGTCCGAGAGCTGGAGGGCAAACCAGTCCCACC
>JARRPL010000023.1:0-25982 GCA_037382905.1 Gemmatimonadota bacterium
GCACGATATGCATCACACGTCAGGAAGCTCGGATCCACGTCCAGGGGCAGCGATACGGCTCGCCCGGAGATACGGCACCCCAGGGGCAGTGGATCCGGCACTTCCTGACCGCGACCGGTACGTTCTGTGGCTCGCCGCCCTGCGCTGGCCCACATGCCGAACCCCCTGAAACCATGGGAATATCGAGCAGGGACGCCCTCCTCCCTCCGGGGCCCGGTTCTTGCGCCTCTCCCATTTGTTCCACTGGCCTCCCTGCTTGAACGAGATCCAACGCGCATGAAGATGCCACTGTCGACCTGGTGCCGTGCCTCCCTCCTGTTCGCGCTGCTGACGGGTGTCGCCTGTGGTGATGATCCCACGGCTCCCGGTATTGAACCCGAGATCGTCAATGACACGGACTCGTTCTCCTATCAGATCCGGGACCTGCGCAACGTTTGGGGATCGTGGGATTACACCTGGCAGAACACAGGCACCTCGGCCACGGTCTCGCATGCAACGAACGCCGGGGCCACTGGAACTGCGACGCTCACCGTCCGAGATGCGGACGGCACACAGGTCTACTCTGCCCCGCTCGCATCCAGTGGGGAGCCCGTCACGTCTCCTGCAGGTGCGCCCGGGGCCTGGACCGTCACGGTCACCTACGCGGGTTACACCAACGACCAGGTGAACTTCGAGCTTTCCAAGCAGTGAATGGGGAGTCGCGGACGACGCAGTGCCGATCGAGGTCCTGGAGGGGGGCTCCCTCCCTGACCACGACCGTACGGAGGCCCGGGTGGCCGCCGGGCCAGGACGATGGTCCCAAGATCCGGAGCTCCGCACGATATCCACCTGACGTTCGAGGGAGAGAACGTTGCCTCGTCCAGCGCCGGAGCGTGAGGAGGAGAGGATGAAGGTCGCGTTGGCTGGTAGCGTGGTCCGAATCGGAGTTGCCGTCCTGGTCGTCGCCGGTGGCTTATGGCTCCTGACCTTCGGGTCGTTCGAGCAGGAGATCCGGTATTCGGTGGCCGGCGGCGATCCCCTTCCCTCATTTCGACTCGCTGCCCTGGACGACGATCTGTTGCTGGGTGATACGACGTTCATCGCCTCAAGCGAGTTGAAGGGCAGGGTCGTCCTGCTCACGTTCTGGGCGACCTGGTGCAAACCGTGCGACGCTGAGCAGCCGGGCCTGCTCGCGCTTCAGTCTTCATCGGATATCGACCGGAGCGTGAGTCCTACCTCCGGAGTGCTGTCCAAGCGTTGCTGGAGGACTCGTAGGCTGCCTTCCGGGCGCGGGACGGCTGGACGCCCCGCGGCATCGAACGCGGCAAGCCGTTCCGTCCCACGACGCAGCAGGCCGCCACCCTGAATCGGGCCGCGCTCCTGGGCGAGACCATGCCCAACACCGTCAGCAAGCGGGAGGCGCACCGGCGGCGGGAACCCCCGGGGCGACGTGGCACCAGATCCTGTTCCCGTGCGACCCCCTGACCTAGATGAGCCCGAACTACGGCGAACTCGACGCGCGATCCGCGTATACGGAGGCGTTCTTCGATCGCTCCTGAGTGATGGGCAACATCTGTCGGGTGAATTCGCCGACCGCAGCGGATGCGAACCCGTGGCCCCGGCCCGTTGGCGGCCCCGGGGGCGGTGGTGGTCTGCACGGCCGGCGGGACAGCCGGCTGTCCTCGAGGACTACTGCCGGCACGAATCCCGATCGGCCGGCCGGCCCTCGGTCTCCCTCTACACCACGGAGCTGAGGCGAACGACGTCGGCTCGGAGATCCGTGCGCTGGTCCCGGCCTTGTCCCTCGGTGGGGCGGATGGATTCTCCAGGACGGACTCTCGGATCCGCCGGAGTACGTTCATGGAGATCATTCGCGCACCGGCAGATCGCCCTGCCCGGTTCGTCCGTGTCGGACTCGGGGGAAACGACCCCGATGACGGGGTCGTCCGGAGCACAGAGGGGTCGGCTCCGAGCCCGGTGGGCCGGAGTCGGCCCCCGAGCCGGTGCCGATCAGGGCCGGCCCGAGCCGCCTCGTCCGGTCGGCGGGTGGTCCTCGGGGCGTCGGACCGTCGAACGGAAGTAGAAGTCGAGCATGGCGGTCAACGGCTCGGCGTCACCCCGCAGTCGGCTGCGAAGCGCGGCACCCTCCCAGCAATCCACCAGGAGGCCTGCCATCCGCTCGGGATTGGACTCCGGAGGGATGTCCCCCTGCTGGCGTGCCTCCTCGAGGCAGCCGGCGAGCCGCTGCTGAATCGCCAGGAAGCACTCCTCGATCTTCAGGCGAAAGACCTCACTCACCCCCGACAACTCCTGTCCGAGCCCCCCCAGCAGGCACCCCATGTAGCCCTCCTGCCGGTAACTCTCCCCCGTCGATTCGAAGAAGGCACGAATTCGTTCCACGGGAGGCCGATCGAGGTCTCCCAGGCTCGCATCCAGCCCGTCGTGTACCTGTCGCATGTACTGGGCGACGACCTGGAGGCCGAAGTCCTCCTTGTCCTGGAAGTGATGGTAGAAGGACCCCTTGGGGATGCCGGTGGCCGTGAGCAGGGTCTGGATTCCCAGATCGTGATAGCCGTGCTTCAGCAGCATGGCTTGCCCCGCATCCAGCAGCCGCTGCTTGGTGGAATGCACGAGCTGTATCCCCTTCCGCCGCGGCTGGCGCGAGCCCCTTCCCGACTAGCTGCCGACCTTTCGGATCATGTGATCGATGACCAGGGTGTGCTCTCGCTGAGGGCTGAACATGACGATGTCCGCATCCTCGTCCACCCGGACGTTATGCCCTCCCGGCCAATAGAACAGGTCGTTCGCGTGGACGGTCTCCTCAACTCCCCGGGCGTCCGTCGTGGTGATCCGACCGCGTAGCACGAAACCCCAATGAGGACATTGGCAGAGATCGCCCTCCAGGCCCTCGAAGAGCGGCGTGGTGTCGACTCCGGCGGAGAGCGAGAAGTACTCGCCGCTGACCTTTTCGAAGCCCGTCATGTGGCCGAACTCCCGCTGCTGACGGATGACCGCTCCTGGAATCTCCATGCGGACCTCGACGTCGTCTTTGGATACTCGCATCATCCCTCTCCCGCTCGGGGTGCCCGACTAGACCGATCAGTCTAGTCGAGGGAGAGTACTCCTCGAACCCTCTACCGTCAAACGGTTGGGCGGGCTCGCGGGTGCGTGCTGACGGTGGCGTCCGTATCCTCGATGCATGGGAGGGTGCACCTCGAGCCCGACCTCGAGGGGACCCGCGGGGCCAGGCCGGGTTCGGGATTCGTCGCTCCTCGCCGGGGTCGACGAAGTCCACCCGCTCCGGCTCCATGATCGACCGCGTGAGTGCGTGCGCTGTCGAATGCGGCGGCGGTCCGGACGAGGCTGGAGTCGGCGTCACCGACTCCGTGGAGCCCGTAGCGCATCGCTGACGCTGGCCTCCGGGCCCGAGCGTTCCTACGATGTGCGAGAGACGTCACGCATGGCGGAGGTTCTGTAGGATCTGGACCCTGGCTCGGCTCTCCCGCTTCCGTAACGCGCTCCTTCTTCGGGGCTTGGGCGTGTGGGTCCTGGTACGCCTCGGTGCGGCATTCGTCGGGATGACCGATCCTACCGCGGCGGCGGAGTTCCTGATCGTGGGGGTCGTGGGCGTTGCGGTGCTCCTGGATGCACGGCGACGCTCCGAAGACCTGTTCCTGGGAAACCTCGGCATCCGGTCCACCGCCATCGCCTTTTGGGCCGTCCCCCTGGCCCTGATCGCGGAGCTCCTGGTGCCATGAGCTCGGCCGTGCTCGAAGTGGACGGCCTCGGGAAGTGCTTCGGCCAGGATGTGGTCCTCAAGTCCGCTTCGTTCGCCGCGTGCCGCGGATCGATCACCACCTTGATGGGCCGGAACGGGGCGGGGAAGAGCACCCTGTTCCGCATCGCCGTCGGCCGGGTGGTCGCGGACTACGGAAGGGTCCTGTTTCGCGGTCGGTTCTTCCGGCGTCCCTCCCTGGCGCGCATGGCCCGGAAGGGGTTGTTCTTCTCCGATCAAGACTCGGCCCTGACGCCCCTCTTCACCGTGCGGGACCACCTGAACGCGGTGGCGGACACCTTCGGAGCCGGCGGTATGGCCCGAGTGATCAACGAGCTGGACCTCGAGGAGGTTCTCGACCGGCGACCGGGTCGGATCTCGGGGGGCGAGCGCAAGCGAACGGCCCTCGGCATGGCGGTACTTCGAGATCCGTGTTGCCTCCTCATGGACGAGCCCTTTGCCGCGGTCGCGCCACGAGACCGGCCGCTCATCGCCAGCGGCCTCCGCACGCTTCGAGAGCGAGGGTGTGCCGTGGTGATCTCGGGTCATGATGTGGATGATCTCCTCGCCGTGTCCGACGAGATCATCTGGGTCGTGGCGGGGACCACCCATTACCTGGGACCCCCGGAGGCGGCTCGGTCGCACGATCAGTTTCGGCGCGAGTACCTGGGGCCGAGAGGTGCCGCCTGAGTCGGCATGATCGGGCGGAGTCCGGTGCCGCTGACGGGATTTCCGGCCGGCTGCTTCGGGGCACTCGGCGCTGCGCGTTCCCGACAGCTCGATCCACGGAGGCCATCGGCTAGAGCCCTCGCTCTGGACAAGCCGATACAGGTCACCGCCCGGCCCGCACCCCCGTCGCCGCCACCTCGTCGTCGGCATCGCGAACCGTGAACGAGACCGCGCGGCCTTCGTCGTCGAACTCGAACTCGACGATGGGGGCAAAACGTGGATCGACCGCCGAGACCTCGCCGCCGAACGTCCCGGCGATGGCGAAGGCACCCGCGCCCCTCGGGAGCAGTGCCTGTCCGTAGACGACCATCGGTTCTTCACCATCCCCTGAATAGAAGGCCGCCTCCGCCGCCTCACTCAGCGGGTCGACGATACGAACCAGCCCAGACGGCTCATCGTACTCGATGTGGATCGACCGGGGGCGGGGCTCGGAGAGCAGGACCTCGAAGTACCGGGTGTCCGGGCTGTCGCGGTCGCCGTCGGTGAAGGCTCGAATCTGTTCGCGAGTGGGCAGGGACGGGCGGTCGTCGTAGATCCACTCGCCGACCAGGGGCCGCGCCTCCTCCGGCGGGGTCGCCAGTGCGACGCCCGGGTCGACTTCCAGGGGGACCGACACCCGGTCGCGCCCCCAGTGCATCACGAGCTCCCCACCGTCGAGCCGGATCCGGTCGATATCCCACTCCAGGGACTCCTGCACGTCCTCGGTCCGTGCCCGCTCCACCCCGACGTGCAGAACCGCCTCCTCGATGGGGGGATGGGCGCTGTGGGGGAGGATCGTGTCCCCGTGGAGCGCCAATCGCCACGGCTCCGTCTCCAGGACTCGGAGCCAGACGCTGTACCGGCCCGCCGGGACCGGTGTGCCCGAGAGGACGACGTCCTTCGAGAATCGGATTGTGGTCGCCATGTTCGCGCCGGGGGTCCAGACCTCGCCCCACGGGATCTGGCGTCCGAAGATCACCTCCCGACCGCGCAGGGACGGTCGAGACCATGCGATCTCGATCTCCGTACCGGAGATGACCTGCGTGAACTCGGCGCGCTCGCTGGCGGCCTGGGATGCCCCGGCTCCAGGAAGAAGGAGGAGCATCGCGGCAGGGATGGAGGCGAATCGGATGTGGCTCATCGGTCGGGTGGGGGCCAGGTGCGGTCGGGAGTCACACGCCAAGCGGACGAGACGACACCGTGGGGATCGCGGCTCAAACATCGGATCTCGCTCCTGCCGGGGCGCCTGGAGTGACGAAACACAACGATAGTGGGTCGGTGGAGAAGGGGGCCAGCGGCGGCATCCCGATCCGCATCTGCTGCCGGTGCGACGGCATCCAGGGCTCCAACGGTCGTGTCCTCGGGCGTCGGAGCGGCGAGGGAGTCGAAAAGGTTGTCGTTCAGGGTCCGCAGCACGTCTTCGACGAGCCCTCCGGGGTGGAGGAGCGGACGGTCCGGGCATCCAGGGCCCGGTCCCCTTCGATGGGACCCGTACGCTTCAGGACCCGACCTGCATTGCGGAGCACCGCCCGGAGCGGATCCACCCTCTCGTCCACGTCGGGAGCCCGTTCGGCATCGCTGGCCCCCATGGGGCGCCGCGGGTCACTGGACTCGTCTGGTCGCGGGCGCACGAGGCCGGCCGGCTGGAGGCGTTACGTTGATGCCAGGCTCGTCGTTCTCGGGGTCGGGTGCGGGTCTTGATCTGGACGGGACGTCGATCCTGGCGGGCCGGATGACAATCGGCCTCGGACCAGGAAGTGCCAAGCAGGAGGGGTGCCATGAGTCCAATCGTGATACGCGTGTTGACGTTCGACGGGTGTCCCCACGCGGAGGCCGCCAAGCTCGCCGCCCGTTCCGCAGCGGCCGAGGAGGCGGGCT
This sequence comes from Gemmatimonadota bacterium, assembly GCA_037382905.1. Lineage (GTDB taxonomy): Bacteria > Gemmatimonadota > Gemmatimonadetes > Longimicrobiales > Gaopeijiaceae > Gaopeijia. Next base: position 6,341 of record JARRPL010000023.1, read on the forward strand.
CCAACGAGGTGGTCGAAATCGACCTCCTCGCCCCGACGACCCCCGCGAGTCTGAAGCACTATCCCTCGCCGACGGTGTTGGTTGGATCCGTGGACGTCTCGGGGGACTCGGACACGGTGCAGGGTGTGAGTTGCAGGGCCTCAGGCGCCCCCACCATCCGGCGGATCCGGAAGGCCATCCGCTCGGTCTCGGCCCGAACGGGTCCGGGATGATGCCGGGAGGATTCGAACGGGGCTCCCGGGTCAGGACTCTGGCCTGAAGCGCCGGAGCGCCCCACGATGGACACCGCCTCTCAGATCCTTCGGCCCAGGCTACCCAGTGATTCGAATTCGCCGTTTGGGGATGGGATTGACGTTGCTCTTGAGCGTCGGATGCTCCGACTCCACCACCCCCCAATGGGCCCGGGCGTACACGTTGACGGCGTATGAGGGGGCTCTGCCATTCCCTGCGGAGGCGGAGGCGGTGGGGGTCTTGTCCGGGGAATTCCGCATCATCCCGGACGGTCGCTGCGAGCGGGTGCAGAGGGCGCGGTACTCCCATCCCGAGGGGGCTGGCCTCGTCGAAGTCGAATCCCGCCTCGATTGCACATGGAGTCGGCGGAGCGAAGACGTGCTCGACGTCACATGGGGGGAAGGGTCGACGTGGGGATACGATGACTTGATCGCGGGCACCGACTCCGCCTTGGTGTCGGAGGTACGCGTCAGGCTCTTCATCGACACGGAAGTGGTCTGCGTCTCGCCCCCCTGTCCCACGTCATGGGTGGAGGAGTATCGGTGAGGGATGGCCTCTGCGGTGCGCCCGGGACCGCAGTCGCCTGCCGTCTCGCCATGCACTGCCTGGGCGCCGGCCGACGCCGAGGCGCCCACCCCTGCCACAGCCTCTGAGGTCCTCCGCCTGAATCCTGGCAACGCCCCGGGGCCTCGATGCATGTTGGGGGAACGGCCGGACGTCCGTCGTACTTCGGGAGTCCGGGCGTCCAGGGGCCCGAGGCGCGTAGGGGACTCCTCTCCCGATGTGGGGCGAGGCCCGGGGTTCCAGACGATGGGCTCATCGAACGAACAAGAGACATCCCCGTCCAACGCAGGAGGAATCCGGGCCGGTGCCAAGTTCGAAACAGAGGGCCAGCCGATGGCGGGGGGCGTGGGGCGAGTGACGGAGCCAGCTCCCATGGAACGGCGAATTCCCCTCAGGGAGGTCGAACGGGTGGACGCCTACGGCACCAACGTGTCCGGGACGGTGCAGGTCGCGCTGATCTCCGCGACGGTGTTGGGCGTCTGGTTCTTCATCCGGCTGTTCTCCGGCCCGGGAACCTACTGACTCGGGGCCACGTCGGAAGCGAGCCGGGCGCCGGGTCGTCGTGACCCACCGGTCCGTGACTCCCCGGCTCCGGACCTCCACACTGCCCTCTCCAACGCTCCGTGTTGGAGGCGTGCGGCGCCGCGGGCGATCCGTCGAGGTCGCTCCCGGACCTCCTGGACGGCACGTCTCGCCCGGGCGTACCCGGCGGCCACGACATCCCTTGGCACCCCTCGGCCGGTCCCCGGGGCGTGGCCTTCGCACTCCGCCTCTCTGGTGAAGGCCCGATCCGGACCCACTCCCGCCGGCGGAGAGGAGCGGGAAAAACCCTGTTCCTCCGGGCCAGGGCGCCGCATGATCTGGATAGGGAGCCGTTGAGCCTTACGAAAGGAGTTGAGCTTGGGGCAGCTGGCCGATGGCCTCGTCTTCTACGTGGTGTTCCTCTTTTCTACGACGCTGCACGAGGCGGCCCACGCCTGGGCTGCGTTGAAGGGGGGCGACCGGACGGCGTACGAGGGCGGGCAGGTGTCTCTGGACCCGCTCCCCCACATCCGTCGCGAGCCTGTGGGCATGGTGATCCTCCCGTTGATCTCGGTGGTGCTCTCGGGCTGGCCACTGGGTTTTGCCAGCGCTCCCTTCAACCGGGACTGGGCCGAGCGGCATCCCCGACGGGCCGCCTGGATGGCGTTGGCCGGGCCGGCGGCGAACTTCCTGCTGGTGGTGGCCGCCGCGCTGCTCATCAATGCCGGGCTCCTGGCCGGCGTCTTCTTCCCCCCGGAGTCCATCGGCTTCGCCGATGTCACGGCGGCGGCCGCGGGCGCCGGAAGCGGCTGGGACGCGGTGGGATACTTCCTGGGCGCCATCTTCGCCCTGAATCTCCTCCTGATGGCCTTCAACCTCCTCCCGGTGCCTCCCCTCGACGGAAGCTCCGTGCTGATTCTCGGTCTCCCGGAGAAGGTCGTGCCCCGCTACCAGTCCTTCCTCTGGTCGAACCCCGGGGTCGGTCTTCTGGGGATCTTCCTGGCCTGGCAGTTCTTCGACTTCCTCTTCGATCCCATCTTCACCATGGCCTTGAACGCCCTCTACCTGATCCACGGAGTCGGGTACGGCTGAAGGCCGTTCGAGACGTCCCAGGGCCCGGGCCGGCCGATCTACGGGGCGACGACCAGGGGTGCGGCGCCCTCCCCCGACCTCCCGCTGTGGAGATGCCCCGACGGCGCTGGACGCACGTCCCGGCGATCTTGGGGGTGCCCGCCCGAATCCCGCGTTCTGCCGATCCTGGATCTCTTGGGCACCGGGGGCAGCCTCGTCGGGGCGGCCACCGCCAGCGGCGACACGGGCGAGGACGAGTCCTTCCTTGATTTCAGTCCGAATCTGACCCGGGGGCAGGAGGTCGCGGTGAACCTCGGGGCCGCGGCGGTCCTGGGAGCCTCGGCGTGGGTCGGATTCCGGCGGGTGTCGGGGTTTCGTGACGCACGAGCCGAGCTTCGGGAGAGGCTCGGAGCCTCGGTCCCGCCCGTGGACCGGGCGACGGCGGTTGAACGGAGCTGGCCTCGGTGGCCGGATGGCCGGGCGGTCGAACCACCGGGACCGGTACGCCGACAGGCACGGCGTTCCCCGGAATTCACCCACCGGGCCCAGGGCGTTCGCCTCCCGGCCGGACGCAAAGCACCGACGGGGCCCGTGCCGGCCGCCGGCCGCCGGACGGCGAGGTCTTCCGATCGAGGGAGGGGCGACGCGCGGTGAAGGGGGCGCCGAGGGATCCGCATCGGGGCCCCGTGAGCTATGGTATCGGTCCCCCCTCCGGCGCATTGGACGAGAAGCCATGAGCGACCCGCTGCGACACCTGAGCGACGAAGAACGGGAGGCCCTGGAGGAGACGGATCTCCCGGAGTGGACCGAGCCCATGCTGGCGACCCTGACGGACCGGCCTTTCGACGATCCGGACTGGATCTACGAGCGGAAGCTGGACGGCGTGCGGCTCCTGGCCTTCAAGGCCGGCGGGGCGGTGCGCCTCATGTCCCGCAACCGGAAGGACAACAGCGACCGCTACCCCGAGGTGGTGGAGGCCTTCGAGGCCATGGAGCGGGACGGCTTCATCGTGGACGGTGAGATGGTGGCCTTCGAGGGCAATGTGACGAGCTTCTCCCGCCTCCAGGGCCGGATGAAGATCCAGGACGCCGACGAGGCGCGGCAGAGCGGGATTGCGGTCCACTTCTACGTCTTCGACATCCTCCACCTGGACGGATACGACGTCACGGGGCTTCCCCTACGGCGCAGAAAGGGCGTGCTGCGGGAGGCCCTCGAATTCGATGATCCGATTCGCTTCACGCCCCATCGGAACGAGGACGGCGTCGCCTACTGGAAGGAGGCCTGCCGGAAGGGGTGGGAGGGGGTGATCGCGAAGGATGCCGTCCGTCCGTATACGCACGGCCGCTCGAAGTCGTGGCTGAAGTTCAAGTGTGTGCATCAGCAGGAGCTGGTGGTGGGCGGCTTCACGGATCCCAAGGGGGACCGGGTGGGCTTCGGCGCCCTGCTCCTGGGCTTCTACCAGGACGGGGAGCTCCGGTATGCCGGGAAGGTGGGCACGGGATGGGACGAGGAGACGCTGGACGAGCTGCGGACTCGACTGGATCGGCTCGAACGCGAGACTCCTCCGTTCGCCGATGCGGAGGGAATTCCCGGGAAGGGGGTCCACTGGGTCCGCCCGGAACTCGTGGGGGAGGTGGGCTTCACCGAGTGGACCGAGGACGACCGCCTGCGCCATCCCCGGTGGATCGGCGAGCGGCAGGACAAGGACCCGGAGGACGTGGTCAAGGAGGAACCCGGCGCCTGAAGGGACGGCCCGCGGCCGAGGCCGCCGTTCCCGACCTCCGTTGGAACCCCATCGCCCGGCCGAGACCGGTGGGACCCCCGGGGGGTCGTCCCGGCGTCGCCCCGCCTATCGGGGGTCCAGCCCCGCCTCCCCCAGAAGCTCGTTCAGGGCCTGTCGCGGGCCGGACAGGCTCCGCCCGTGGCGGCCCATTCCGCTCCAGGGATCGTCCCTCTGGCCCAGGCGCCGGAAGATGTTCTCCACCGTATAGGAGACGGGACCGAGCCCGGAACGATCCAGCTCGTCCCACGCCAGGGGAGTGGCCACGGGGGCCCCGGCCCGGGCCCGGACCGCATAGGGCGCCACGGACGTCTGGGCGTAGGCGTTCCGGAGCACGTCCAGGAAGATCCGGCCCTCCCGTTTCGCCTTCCGGTGAGCGGTCGTGAGGCGTTCCGGATGACGCCGGGCCAGGAGGTCGGCCAGGTCCATGGCGAAGTGGCGGACGGTGTCGAAGCCTTCGTCCCCGTTCAGCGGGACGTGGATGTGAAGTCCTCGGGAGCCCGACGTCTGGACGAAGGGGACGAGGTCCAGCTCCTCCAGCAGGCTCCGGGTCGTGCGGGCGGCCCAGCGAACCTCGTCGAAGTACGCATCCGGGTCGTCGCCGGGGGGGTCGAAGTCCACGATGAGGCGATCCGGGCGACGGATGTGCTCGCTCCGACTCAACCACACGTGCGGGGTGACGCACCCTTGATCCGCCAGGTAGACCAGCGTCGCCGCATCGTCGATGACGAGCTGGTGGAGCGTGCCGTTCTCCTTCTCGATCTCCACCCGGCGGATCCACCCCGGGAAGTAGTCCGGGACGTCCTTCTGGAAGAAGGAATCGCCGGCGATCCCGTCGGGGAACCGTTCCATGGAGACGGGCCGGTCCCGGGCGTGGGGGAGGAAGGTATCGGCGATGCGATGGTAGTAGTCCACCAGGTCCCCCTTGGTGACCCCGCTGTCCGGAAAGAAGACCTTGTCGCGGTTGGAGACGTCGATCTCCCTGCGCCCCACCTTCACGAGTCTTCCTTCCCGTCGGACTTCTCCGACTCCTCCTCCCGGACCTCGTCGAGGGTACGCCCGGTCTTCACGGACTCGGGTTCGGTGCTGGTGGGATTGCGCCGGGCGTCCGCCTCTTCGTCGTCCATCTTCACCAGCAGCCAGCGCTCGTCTTCACCGCTCCCGGTGCGGATCAGGGCGTAGCCGCCCCGGATCTTCCGGCCGGAAAGCCACACGGTGGCGTGCCCGTCGGCGAGCTGGTCCGCAACGGGCACCGGCTCGCCGTCGTCGTCCTCCTTGAGATTCCGGTAGGGGCCCGTATCCCAGACCAGGACCGTTCCTCCGCCGTACTCGCCTTCAGGGATCACGCCCTCGAAGTCGGCGTATTCCAAGGGGTGGTCTTCGGTGGGAATCGCCAGGCGCTTCTCCGACGGATCGGTGGACGGCCCCTTGGGGACCGCCCAGGACTTCAAGACGCCGTCCACCTCCAACCGGAAGTCCCAGTGCAGGTTGGAGGCGTCGTGCTCCTGGACGACGAAGCGCGGGGCGTCGCTCCCGCCCGACCCCCCGTCCTCGCTATCGGGTTCCGGTGATCGGTTCAGATTTCGCTTGTCCCTGTATTCGTCGAGCTCGCTGCCCATGATGCTCCTCCTGGGACTCACGGATGTCGAAGGACGCTGACCGCGCCGCCCGCCCATCCGGCGCCGAGACCGCCGTGCCGACGGGCGGCCCCCTGGTCTTCCTCCTTTCGCCCGCCTCCCTGCGGGGCGTCCGGGGACGCCGGATCGTGGGTGGGCGTGAAGGCCCGGGCCGAAGGGACGCCTCCGAGACCCGTCGTGGGGACGACCCCGGCGACGATACGGCACCGGTCCCGGATCCCGCAGCGGTCCTCCATTCGGGCGGCGCGGTGCCGCTGGGTCACGTCTACGCCCATATCAGCTCCTTATACTATCGAGGCAAGCGGGCCTACGCTCGCCGGTTCGGGCGACGGCTCCACGGGGATCCGGTTCTGGCCATCACGTCCACGCGGGGCCTGGTACCGGATTCCCGGCTCGTGGACCTCACGGACCTCGAGGCCTTCGCCCGGCAGGAGATCGATCCCGATGACCCGGCCTATCTGGAGCCCCTCCGCACGTCGTCCCGGGCCCTCCTCCACGAGCTGACCCGGGACCCGGAGAGGGCGCCAGGGTATCCTCGGGTCGTCCTGCTGGGGAGCATCGCCACCAGGAAGTACCTGGACCCTCTGGTCGCCGTCTTCGGGGAGCGTCTCTGGATCCCGCGGGAGTTCGTCGGCCGGGGCGACATGAGCCGGGGCGGCCTCCTGCTCCGGGCGGCCCGTTCCGGCCGGGAGCTGGAGCTGATCCCCGCCCGCGGTGCCCGGCGCCACGGTTCCCGTCCACCCCGGCTGCCTCGCCGGTCCTGAACCGGGTCTGAGACCCCGCCCCCGAGCCGGGCCGTGGCACTGGGGGACCAACCGCCGATCCGCCTGGCCTCTCCGGTGTGGATGACGACCGTCAACTCCTTTCGGCGGGACGTCCCTCACCGGTGTCGTCTCCACCGTTCGGGAGAGGCTCGCCACCCCCGTGGCGCTGGGCGCATCCGAGGCCCCGGGGTCCCTGGCAGAACCGTCCGTCGGCCCCGGCCCGGGACGCAGGGCCACCTCCACCGGCCCGCAAGCAGGCCTGGCGGCCAGGGATGCCCGTCGGCATTCTGGGCGGCGTGCGACGGCTGAAGGGGTTGGGCGCCGGAGCCCCACGAGGCGGTGGAGTCGTATGGATCACTGGACAGCGTCGAGTCGTCGACTCGCCACGTTGAGCGCAGCCGTCGTGGCCGTGGTGGGAGTGGCCTACCTGGCGGTGATCGGGTCCTGGCTCGTCCGGGTCGGTTCGCCCCAGGAGCCCATCGGCGATCCCTTCCTCCTGTGGATGGAGGTTCTCACCATCCTCTCGGCGGTGGCCATCGCGGCGCTCGCGACCGGGATGTGGGCCCGTGCCCGCTCGTCCCTTCCGTTGACGGCCTTGTGGCTGCTCGTGTCCGGGCTGACGGGATCCGTCACGACCATCGGTGTTCACTGGATCCAGCTCTCCGCCGTCCGGCCCCTTTGGCGAGCCGGGAGGATCGAGGACTATCGGTTGATCTGGCCATCGGTGCTCTTCGCCGTGGAGTACCTGGCGTGGGATGTGGCCATCGGGCTCTTCATGCTCTGCACGGCCCGAGTCCTGAGGGTGGTCCTGGGAGAGAGGATCGCGAGCGTCATCTGGGGGTTCGGAGGGGTGCTCTGTCTGGTGGGGACGACCGGCCCCGCCTCGGGCGCCATGGTGTGGCAGAACGTCGCCGTGGTCGGCTACGCCATCCTCCTCCCCGCCGGGGCCGCCCTCCTGAGCGCCGGGGTCTGGCGAAGGGCTCGGGAGCCGGGTTCCCCGTGGAGCTAGCGTCGGACAGCCGCGGACTCCCGCTCAAGCCGGTCCTTCCCGTTCTCGCGAAGGGATTTCGGTCCCGGGGCGGTTTCCGCGGGGATCCTGCGTCCGGCTTCGTCCCGCGGGCCGGGGCGCCGGGGGCGGCGACCGTGCCCCGCTGGCGCCGTGGCCGTCGGGTCGGCACTGTGCGGATGCGGGACCCGGGAGGTGATCGACGGACCCTCGAGAGGAGACGGAGGCCGGGCAAGTGAGCGAGACCTTCAGGATTGCGGCGGTCCAGGCGGCTCCGGTCTTCCTGGACCTGGAGGCCACCGTGGCCAAGGCGTGCCGATGGATGGAGGAGGCGGCCGCCGCCGGGGCGACCCTCGTCACCTTCCCGGAGGCCTTCCTCCCCGGCTACCCGTTGTGGGTCTGGTTCATTCCCCCCGGCCGGACCCACCCCCTTCGCCACCTCTACTCGGAACTCCACGCCAACTCCGTGTCGATTCCGGGCCCGGAGGTGAGTCGCCTGGCGGAGGCCGCAGGCGACCTCGGCGTGACGGTCGCCATGGGCGTCAACGAGATCAACTCGGAGGCCAGCGGCTCGACCCTCTTCAACACCCTGCTGTACCTCGGGCCCGAGGGGACGGTGCTGGGCACGCATCGGAAGCTGATTCCCACTGCCGGCGAACGACTCGTCTGGGGGCAGGCGGCCGCCTGCGATCTGGAGGTGTTCCAGCTGCCCTTCGGTCGCCTGGGAGGCCTCCTCTGCTGGGAGAACTACATGCCGCTGGCTCGTTACGCCCTCACGGCCTGGGGCGAGGAGATCCACGTGGCTCCGACCTGGGACCGGGGCGAGCCCTGGATCTCGACGATGCGCCACTCGGCGAAGGAGGGACGCTGTTTCGTCGTGAGCGCGTGCCAGGCGTTTCACAAGGACGACATCCCGGACGGGTTCGAGTTCAAGGCGGAGTACCTGTCGGAGGTGGACGGATGGATCAATCCCGGCCTCAGCCTCATCGCGGATCCCGACGGGAAGATCGTCGCGGGGCCGCTGGACGCGGAGGAGGGGATCCTCTACGCCGACGTGCGCCGGGAGCAACTCGTGGGGCCGCGGTGGCAATTGGATACCGCCGGGCACTACGCCCGCCCCGACGTCTTCGAGTTGCTCGTCCGGCGCGCGCCCCGGCCCATGATCACCGAACGGGCCGTCCAGGACGAATACGATGCCGGCGATCCTCCCGGACGGGGGCGGTCGGCTCGTGAGACTCCACTCCGGAAGGAACCGAGCCCATGAACCGCGACACCCCGTCCCACCTGGAGCCCACCCGGGAGTCGGGACGGTCCTTCCTGATGCGCGGGATCCAGGGCGAGGTGGTCATGTTGAACCTGCTCAGATTCCGGGAGACGGCCGACTATTCGGCCACGCCGGAGCTCGCCCCCGACGAACCCACGTCCGGTGCCGCCGCCTACACCCGCTACATCGAGCACACTCTTCCCCACCTTCGGGCGTCCGGCGGCGAGCTCGAGTTCCTGGGTGACGGGGGGGCTCCCGATGAGGGCGGGGCTCCTGGTGCGCGACGTCGAGATCGTTGACCTCGCCGAATCCGGATTCACATGGTGGAGAACCGGGGTCTGATCCCCGTCGTCCCCCCTGAACCGGGAGTCGTCGACATCCGATATTCGCCTGTGGTTCCCGTATTTCGGGCCCTGATCCCGCTCGTCCTCTCCACGGCGCCTGCACAGGCCATGCAGGACGATCCGACGCCGAGAGCGTTTCTGACGGCCCTGCAGGAGTTCGAGCCGGCGACGGCCTCCGTTGCGACGGCGGCGGGGATTCGACTGGAGCGGGAGGGCGGCGTGCTGGCCTTCGGCGAAGGTACGGTGACCCTCATCGAGATCGGTGGGGAGGTCCTGGGTGCCGTGGTGGATGCGCCGGGCACCTTCCGGCTGGATCCGCCGGAGCCGGTGGAGCGCTGGCAGATGGAGCAGATCTTCGAGTCCCCGACGCCGGAGCTGGAGATCGAGGGCGCATTCCTCCTCTTCGCCGACAGCACGCTGGCGGAATTCCAGGCGGGCCGGAGCTTCGCCGCCGCCCCGTTCTCGGATCGGAGTCGGAAGCTCGTGGAAGAGGGCACGAAGTTCCTGCTTCACGACCGGACGGTGGACTCGGAGGTGATCCGGACCTTCCTGAACGGGGAAGGGGAGGGCTTCTTCCACGCTCACTTCGACGTCCGTGGTGAGGATCCCCACTACTTTCGGGTCTCGAGCCTGGACGAGGAGGAGGTCTCCTTCGGGAGGGAGCGGGACGGTCGCGGCGACTACTACGAGAACCTCGCGCGCTTCCACAAGGCAGCGGACTACCCCGAACCGGATCCCCGGGAGTACGTCCTCCCCTCCGCGCAGGTGCTTCACTACGAGCTGGAGAGCCGGATCGAGTCGGGTCCGGACTTCTCGGCCCGGGCCCGGGCCTATCTGAGCACCGAACTGGGCCAGGGGAGTTGGATCCCCTTCTCCCTTTCCTCGGATCTGGAGCTCAGGTCCCTGAAGTGGGGCGACGGCACATCGGTGGCGTACGAACGGGAGGACGGGGGCCCGCAGATCTGGGTCCAGATCCCGAACGACGAGGGGTTCCACCAGCTCCTGGCGGTGTACGACGGTGACGTCGTCCGGTTCCGGGACGAGCTCTACTGGTTCCCCAATCCCACGGGTTGGTATCCCCGTACGGGACGGACCCATGCCACCTTCGACATGACCTTCCTCGTGTCGGACAACTACGCCTTCGTGGCCTCCGGCGCCCGGACCGAGGTGGAGAAGGTGGACGACATGGTCCGGTCCCGTTGGGTCCTGGAGGCGCCGGTGTCCCAGGTCTCCTTCAACCTCGGAGACTACGAAGAGCACGTCTACGAGAACGAGGGTCTGCCTCCCATCCGGATCCAGCTGGACCAGGACTTCCACAGGGACCTTCGAGCCACGGCGATCCTCCAGGACAGGAACCCGGAGGAGGCGGTGGCCAAGGACCTCGCCTCCAGCCTCCGGTTCTTCCAGACCGTCTACGGGCCCCTGGATCTGCCGGAGTTCAACGTGTCGGAGATCCCCTACCTGCACGGGCAGGCGTTTCCCGGCCTGATCCACCTCTCTCTCGTGACCTTCGTCCGCACCCGGGAGCAGGGATTCGACGAGATGTTCCGGGCGCACGAGGTGGCCCACCAGTGGTGGGGCTTCTCGGTGCAACCCCGGAGCTACCGGGACCGATGGCTCTCGGAGGGGCTGGCAGAGTTCTCGGGCCTCTGGTATCTGGAGACGGTTCGCATGAGCCGGGTGCGGTACTTCCAGGCGCTGGAGGATACCCGGGACGAGATCCTCGACCGGAGGGATGAGGCGGGCCCCATCTCACTGGGCAGTCGTGTGGCGATCGCGGGGCGGAATGAGGACTACTCCACCATCATCTACGGGAAGGGAGCCTGGGTCATCCACATGCTCAGGAACCTGTTCCTGGATACCGAGACCCTGGACGAGAGCGGCTTCGAGGCCCTCATGTGGGACGTGGCCAACCGCTTCAAGGGGCAGCGGATCACCACGGCGGAGTTCCAGGACGTCGTGGAGGAGCACCTCGGGGGCGTGGACATGCAGTGGTTCTTCGATCAGTGGGTGCACGGGAGCTCCATCCCCACCTACCGGTGGGCCACGCGAGGCGAGGAGGTGGAGGGGGGATATCGGCTCACGCTCCGGGTCCGCCAGGAGGACGTGCCCGAGGACTTCAAGATGATCGTGCCCGTGACGCTCTCCTTCGGCGACGAGGGCATGGCCACCGTCCGCGTGCTCGTGACGGGACCCGAGATGGAGGTGGAGCTGCCCCTCCTGCCCCAGGAACCGGACGAGGTCGTCTTCAACGACCACTCCGCGGTCCTTGCGGAGGTTGACCGGGAGGGCTTGTAGCACCCGTCTCCCCGGGAGCGTTGTCCCCCACCAGGACGCGGCTCTTCGGCTTCAGGTACGTCTCCCACCAACGTAGCTCGTTCATCATCCGGTGCACGTTGTTCCAGTGCCCGCGGATGCCGTGCGCCATTCCCTCATAGATGATGAGCTCTGCGGGGACCCCCTGCTTCTTCAACGAGGTGTAGAGCTGGATCGCCCCCTCCAGGGGCACCCGATAGTCCACCTCGCCGTGCACGAACAGGGTAGGCGTTCGGACCCCCAGTGAGTTGAGGTAGGGCGACTGTCGAATCATGATCTCCCGGGCCTCAGGCTCCCAAGGCCGACCGAAGAATTCCAGCTCCTTGGTGCGCGCCACGTCCGAGTGGGCGTAGTTGCTCAGCCAGTTGGACGCGCCAGCTCCGCTCACCGCCGCGGCGAAGCGTTCGGGATAGCGGGTGATGAGCCAGTTGGTGAGGATGCCGCCGTAGGAGTGACCGGTGGTTCCGATGCGGTCCGGATCGACGGGCATGCGCTCCACCAGGTGGTCGACCCCCGCCAGCACGTCCTCGCCGTCCAGGGTTCCCCAGCCGCCCCACGTCGCCCACTTGAACTCGTCGCCGTAGCCCGTCGAGCTCCGGAAGTTCGGAAGGAAGACGAAGTACCCGTTGGCCGCGAGGAGTTGATTCTTGAAGTTGAAACCGTATCCGGAGGCGGAATGGGGCCCGCCGTGGTTGACCACGATCAACGGGTAGGGCCCGGCCTGAGGGTCGTACCCGTGGGGAAAGAGGAGGAAGCCCTCCACGGGTGTGCCGTCGTAGCTCTCGTAATGAATCCGCTCGGCGACACTCAGGGCGACCTCCGACACGAAATCCCCATGGACGTCGGTGAGGCGTCGCTCGTTGCCGCCGTCGACATCCGCCGACCACACCTCGGGCGGCCGCTCGAACTCGCCCACCAGGTAGGTCATGCGGCGAAAGTCCGCGGCGATGTCCAGCGACAGGATCCGCCGCTGCCCCGAGGTCACCTGCTGGACGTCCCCACCCTCCGGGGACACCCGGAAGAGGTGCGTGGCGCCCCCGATCCCCGTGGTGAAGTAGAGGTAGCGCGAGTCCGGGGACCACCGGGGGGAGCCGGCATCCAGGTCGAAGCGGCTGGTCAGGTTCACCGGGTCGCCGCCGTCGGCGGGTCGCACGTAGAGGTCCCGGGGTCCGCCGTGGTCGAGTCTACGGTCGATGATGTAGTCGGTGCCCCAGGATCTCACATACGAGATCCAGCGCCCGTCCGGGGAGTAGCCGACGCCCGAGTTGGTGAACCCGTCATCGGTCAGCCGGGTGACCTCGCCGTCGAGGGTCACGGTGAACAGATCGGAGCGCCCGTAGGCGAGGGGATCCAGAACCGCCTCGTCGGCGGTGAAGAGGATCTCCGCCCCGTCGGGCCGCCAGGCGAGGTTCTCCGGCCGGAGCCCCAGCTGCGTCAGGGGTCGGGAGCCTCCGGAATCGTCGGTGGGCTGCAGGTGGATCTCCTGCATGGCTCGCCCGGCGGGATCCGGGAGGGGGAAATCCCGACCGTCCCGTACGAAGGGGTACCAATCGAACTGCACACCCTCGAACCGTTCGGCGTGGCGCCGCTCGAAGTCGGACATCTCGGGCTCGGGAGCCGGCATGACCGGAACGTCCCGCAGGACCGCCCTCCAACTCCCATCGGGGCTCTCCAGCCCCTCGGGTCGGGGGGTGTCGTCGGGCACCGGGGACGACGGCGCGCCGGGGGCCACCGACCACCAGGCGCCCGCCGCGTCGCTGAAGGCGAGTCGTCCGTCGTCGTTCCACACCGGACCGGAGCCCAACTCCCCTTCGTAGACCCGTGCCGGCGGGCCGGAGCCATCCGCCGCCACGAGCCAACGCTCGTGGCGGGTCTCGGTCCCGTCCTCGATCCGGGTCGACACGCGGTAGGCCACCCAGTCGCCCCCGGGGGAGATCCGCGGCGAAGAAACCCCCTTCACCCGGTAGTAGTCCTCCAGTACCAGGGCTCGTCCCGGTGCGACAGCCGCCGGTGACGCCTGGGCCGGCGCCGGGAGCGGCGAGAGTACCGGGATCAGGAGCAGGGCGAGGACGACGAGCGAAGAGCGCATGGGACACCTCCGAGCGGGATGACCGAGCCGGAATGCGAATCTTCCCGATGGCACGGAGCACCGGCAAGGGACGGCAGCGGGCAGGGCTCGGCTGCAGAGGGCTGGCCCCATGGACCCCACCGCCTATGTTGGGCGACTTCGGCGACGCCGTACCGGAAGTCCTCCAGTCCAGGCCGTGCTCCTTCCATGAGCCAATCCCCCACCGCAGAGACCGTCCTCTTCGCCCTCGACAACCTCTGGATCCTCATCGCCGCCGCTCTGGTGTTCGTCATGCACCTGGGCTTCGCCTGCATCGAGTCGGGGCTGACCCGGGCCAAGAACACGGTCAACATCCTGGCGAAGAACGTGGCCATCGTCTCCATCGGCATGTTGACCTATGCAGCCATCGGCTTCGGGCTCATGTATCCGACAGGGGTCGAGGGCGGATGGCTCCCCTTCCTCGGTCCCGGGGGGCTGGGGGCCCTGCTGGGCGTGGCCCCCCCGCCGGGAGGCATGACGCCGGAGTACGCGGACTACACCTACTGGGCGGACTTCGTCTTCCAGGCGATGTTCGCGGCGACGGCGGCCACCATCGTGTCCGGCGCCGTGGCCGAGCGGATCCGGATCGGACCCTTTCTGGTGTTCTCGACGATCTACGTGGCCCTGATCTACCCGTTGGTAGGCTTCTGGAAGTGGGGTGGCGGGTGGCTGGAGGAGATGGGCTTCTACGACTTCGCCGGCTCCACCCTGGTGCACTCCGTCGGCGGTTGGGGTGCCCTGGCGGGAGCTCTGGTCCTGGGGCCCCGGATCGGGAAGTACATGCGCACGGCCGAGGGGGCCCTCCAGATCCGACCCATCATGGGGCACTCCATGCCGTTGGCGACCATCGGGATGTTTCTCCTCTGGTTCGGCTGGTTCGGCTTCAACGGTGGTTCGGTGCTGTCCGCCGCCCCTACCGGGGGGACGGGCCTCGCCGACTACGGCTTCGGAGGGGTCTCACTGGTGTTCATGACCACCATGATGGGCGCCGCCGCCGGCATCGCCGGGGCCACCGTCTTCTCCTGGCTGCTGCAGGGAAAGCCGGACCTCTCCATGATGTTGAACGGCGCCCTGGCGGGACTCGTGGCCATCACGGCAGGAGCCGATGCCATCGGGATTGGTGGCGCCGTCGTCATCGGTGGAATCGGCGGGGTGCTGGTGGTGGGCAGCGTGATCCTCCTGGACCGTCTCCATCTCGACGACCCGGTGGGGGCCGTGAGCGTCCATCTCTGTGCAGGGATCTGGGGTACCCTGGCGGTGGGTCTCTTCTCGGACGCCGCCCGCTTCGGGGACCAGCTCACCGGGGTGTTGGCCGTCGGTGCGCTCTGCTTTCCCGTCGCCCTCCTCCTCTTTCTCGGCCTCAGGGCCACGGTGGGGCTCCGGGTCTCCCGGGAGGAGGAGCTCCTGGGCCTCGACATCGGGGAGCACGGCATGGAGGCCTACAGCGGGTTCCAGTTCTTCACCACCCAATAGCGAGCCGGATCGGTCATGAAGCTCATCATCGCGTACGTGAAGCCCGAGGTCCTGACGGAGGTCAAGCGCGGCCTGCTGGCTGCCGACGTCACCAAGATGTCGGTGACCAACGCCCTGGGCTGCGGAGCCGAGCCCGGCTACCACGAGAAGTACCGGGGCGCCGACGTGGAGATCGACCTCCTGAAAAAGGTCCGGTTCGAGATCGCCGTGAACGATGCCTACGTGGAACGGGTCGTCGACACGATCATCGAGAACGCCCGGACCCCGGGGCCGGACCACACCGGCGATCTGGGAGACGGCAAGATCTTCATCGTGAGCCTCCACGACTGCATTCGCATTCGCACCGGGGAACGGGGACCGGAGGCCATCGGCTGAGGCGGGCCGGCGTCGTCGGATGACGGGGCCACCTTCCCGGCCCCGAGCGCCCCGCGGAGACCGGTTCTCAGCCGCCTCCGAGAAGTTCCCGCCGCTCGGACTCGGTGAGCCCGACCTGGTCGACCTCCGCCCGGGCGTCCAGCAGCTCCGGGTCGTCGGCCATGCGGGCCAGGCCCAGGGTTCCGGCGGCGCACCCGGCGCCCGCAAGCCCGAAGACGGGTCCCAGGACCATCAGAAGGTCCAGGTCCAACCCCGCCAGGAGGGAGAAGACGACGGAGAGCAGGATCCCACCCACGCCCCCCCAGAGGGCGAAGCGGGGGAGGGACATCTCGTCGAAGCGCCGCCGCCCCTCGGTCAAGCCCAGCACGCCGGAGAAGGTCACGCCCGCCAGGAACCCCAGGAATCCGAAGCCCAGGGGGAACGGGACGTCCGCCGCGTCGGGGCCCACCACCAGGAGGAGTGCCATCCCTGCGGAGAACCAGGCGAAGGCCCAGCTCAGGCCGATGCCGAGGGCGCCGCGAATCTTCCTCCACCCACCGCTCATGATTCTCCCCCTTTCAGGTCTTTCCCAGCCACCAGAGCTCCTATACCCTGACCGGCCATGGTACGGTTCGTCCTGCTCGCCTTCGGGATCACCTGGGTGGCCGTCTCTCCCCTGGTCCTGAGCGCCTGGGGAGTCCTCCCGCCCCTGCCCGGTTGGCTCCACGGTCTCGGAGCTCTCGGGCCGGTCCTGGCGGCCTGGTTGTCGGAGAGGGACCGAGGCGTCTTCGAGGCGGCGGGTCCCTCGGCTCTGTCCCCCGGCTGGGTCGGGGTTTGCCTCACCACCCCCCTCCTCTTCGCCGGGATCGCGCTGGCGGTGGTCGCAGTCCGGGGTCAGGCGATCGCCGGTCCCCTGGACCGTTCCTTCGCCGATCCCGCGTGGGTGGTGAGCCTGGCCGTCGGCTCCGTGCTGTACGGGATCGGCGAGGAGCCTGGCTGGCGGGGGTGGCTCCAGCCCCGCCTCCAGTCCCGATTCTCTCCGCTCAAGGCCACCCTGATCCTGACGGCGATCTGGGCCCTGTGGCACGCTCCGTTCTTCGCCTACCGCTTCGACTTCGAGGGTGTGGGCACGGTGCTGGGTTTCTTCACGGGTCTGCTGGCCGGCGCCTTCTGGCTGGCGTTCCTCTTCAACAGCACCGCGAGCGTGAAGGTGGTGGCCGCCTGGCACGTCCTTTGGAATGTGGCGAACCTCTCCCTGGCGCCCGTGTCGGGGCTGGCCGTGGCCATCCTGAACGCCCTGATGATGGTCCTGGGCTTCGGGGTGGCGGTGGTCTTCTCCCGGCGGGGTCTCCGGTACGGAGGCTCCGTTCCCGTCTGAGGGGGAACTGGGCGCAGGCCGTGTGCCCCCGGGTGGTCGACGGTGGACGATGCCCACGATCAATCAACCAGACCCGGAGGTGGTGCCATGACGAAGAGCTCCCCGGCCCGGCAGGGCGACGCCCTGCTGGTGGCCGCCTATCCCTACGGCGACGACGTCCTGGACCTTCCGGTGGCGGACGTGGATGCAGCGGCCGCGTATTACGCGCGGGCGTTCGGACTCCGGGAGGTGGAACGACGGGACGATCCTCCCGCCGTCGTCATGGAGCGGGACGGGGTCCGCCTCGGCTTCCGCGTCAACGGAAGGGATCCGGGGCAGGAGGGGGCGGCGATCCGGGTCACGGACATCCATCGGGCCCGGGGGGAGCTGGAGGGGGAGGGAGTCGAGATCGGGAACTGGCGGATCGATGAACGGGACGGCGAGCCGTTCCAGGTCTTCTTCGTCGTGGCGCCCGACGGGCTCTGCTACTACTTCCACGCGCCGCTGAAGTGAACCCCACGCCCCTCGGAGCGGGGACCGTCGGGAGAACGGCAGGGTGAGTTCGGCCCGCACCCGGTTGCGGGATGTCCTCCGTCTGGCGGCGGCGCTCCTCCTGCCTGCCGGTCTCGCCGCCCAGACCACGATTCGGGTGGATGGACGGGTCGTCCAGTCCGACGGGGCCCCCATTCCCGGCGCCGTGGTGGAGCTGGAAGGGCTGCGGCCCACCCTCAGCGACGGGCGGGGGGACTTCCGCTTCCAGGACGTTCAGCCCGGTCCCCGCACGATCCATATCCGCGCCTTCGGATACGAGTCCCTGAGCGAGCTGGTCATCCTCCAGGGGGACACGACGCTGACCCTGACGCTACAGGTGGCCCCTTTCGAGTTCGACTCCCTTCGGGTGGACGCCCGTCGAATCCCGCTGGACGGCGAGGTCCGGAACGGCCCTGCCGACATCCCGCTGATCGGCGTCGACGTCCTCACGGATCAGGGGGGGCGCGCCGAGACGGACGTCGGAGGTCGGTTCCGTGTCGAGGCCTGGGAGGGCGTGCCGGTCCGCATTCTCGTTCGAGCGTTCGGCTTCCTTCCGCTGGACACGCTGGTCGAAGCGGAGAACGACGCCCGGCTGCGTCTCGACCTGCAGGAGGACTCGGTCGTCATCCGTATGCTCGCGGTCGCGGAGGATCGGATCATGCGCCGTGGGAGGGGTCGGATCTCCCTCACCCTCACTCCCCTGAGACGGGATGAGCTCCTTCGGTGGCGGGGCGCTCCCCTGGACCAGGTGCTCCAGGCCAGGTTCCCGGCCTCGTTGCAGAGGCTCCGCTGTGTGGTTCTGGACGAACGGGCCCTCACGCCTCTGGCCGCCGAAGGCGTGCTCGGTACCACGCCGGCCTGGCAGGTGGATCGAATGGAGTTCCTGTTCCGGGGCCGCATGCTCCGGATCTACACCCGGGACTTCATGCGCCGGATGCTCGGCACGGGTCTTCCGCTGCGTCAGCCGGTGTTCGTCGAGTCCACCGATCCGCCGTTCTGCGCCTGAGGCGGGAGCCCCGGACCGCCGGGATCACGCCGCGCGGGTCTCGAGGGCGGGTCGGGACGGAGTGGAGCCGGCCACGGACAGGCTCGAACATCCCCGGATCCTGCTCCCTCACGACGGACCTTGAGAACGAGCCGGACCAGGACGGGATCCTCGTGGAGGTGGGGTGCCGACCCCGCAAGTACGAGGGCGGTGCGCTCCCCATCCCGCGGTCTCGGGCTCCAGGGAGCGCTCGGGGCGGCCCTCACGGCGCCAGGAGTCTGCGCAGGCCCCGGGTGAGGGCGCTGGGGACGACGGAGGTGTGGCTCTCTCCGTCGATGATCTCCAGGTGGGCGCTGCGGGCGGGGAGGTGGCCCGTGGAGAGGTGTTCCAGCAGCCGGCGCGTGTTCGTGATGAGCTTGTAGCGGTTCAGCTGTGGCACCGCGGGGCCCTCTTCGCCGCTTCCTACCGCCAGGACGACGTCGGGAAGCCGGCGGCGTGCCGGGTCGCCCGCCCCCTTCACACGGGACTCCCCGACCTGACGGAGGAGCTCGTCCTCGTTCCACCAGAGGGATGGGCTCGCGGCGATGATGTGGTCCACCCACTCCGGCGCGGTCCGCAGGACGTGGACGGCGAAGAGGCCGCCCAGCGAGCTGCCGAAGAGGGTCGCGTCCCCATCCGTCACGGTGAAGCGGTCCCGGACCCAGGGATCCACCTGCTGGCGAAGAAAGTGCAGGAAGTCATCCGCGCCACCCATGGGTGGCGGATCGGGCTTGGGCGTACCGGGCGGGCTCAGGGCCCGGGCGGCTTCGGCAAAGGTGGCGTCCGGCGAGGGGGTGAAGTGCCCTGTGCGGAGGCGGGCCTGACGGACGGGATCGGTGTCCGGATAGGCGATCCCCACCACGAGGATCGGCGGGAGCTCGCCGAACATCATGTGCATGATCCGGGTCATCTCCACCGCCACCCCGAAGAAGAGGTTGGCATCCAGCAGATAGAGCACCCGAGGCGCGTCTCCTTCTCGGGAGGCCCACCCGTGAAGCGGATGTCCGATCCAGATCTGGAAGGGCTCCCCGGTGGCGATGGAGGTGAAGGAGTGGACCTCGGTCCGGGGAAGGGTCACGGGGGCTGGAGGCGTCATCTGTTTGGACTCGGAGAAACCGCGAAGTCGGGACCCTCGATGCTACAACCTCACGTCGCGTAGGATGCAAGACCGTCCAGGGGGGGCACGCCGGGATAAATGGCGGTGACCAGCATCCCGGCGCGGCCCTAATCCGTCGCCTGTGTCACGCCTCCCTTTTGGCTGACAATATCATCGTCAATCTCGATATAGACATTCACA
>JARRPL010000024.1:0-19620 GCA_037382905.1 Gemmatimonadota bacterium
TGGCGGTGGTCATGAGGATGGGTCTCTCCCGCTCCAGGGTGCCTTGAAGGACCGCGTCCCGGAGCGGCAACGTCGTCTCCCGCCGGACCCGATTCACGTGGTCCACCAGGAGGATGGCGTTGTTCACCACGATCCCCCCCATCATGATCACGCCGATGTACGCCTCGCGGGTGAAGGTGGCCCGGGCCCAGAAAAAGATCATGAAGACCCCGATGAGGGCCATGGGGACCGTCAGGAGCACCGCCAGCGGCTGGCGGAGGGACTCGAACAGGGCGGCGGTGACCATGTAGACCAGGAGGAGCGACACCACGAGCACGAGGGCGATCTGCTCCTGCTCGTCCCGGCCCCAGCTCCAACGGTCATCGGCTCGGATGCTGTAGCCCGGTGGAAGCTCCGTGCGGTCGATGATGGCATCCCGGTAGAAGTCGCCGAGGCGGGTGGGTCCCCGGAACTCGTAGGCCACCCTGCGCTCGTACTGCTGGTTCTCCCGGCGAATGGCCGAGAGCACCTCCCGGGGCGTGATCTCCACCACCTCGCCGAGTCGGATCGCACGCCCGTCGGGCACCCGGATCAGCGTCTCCTTCAGCGCCAGGACGTCCACCTCCTCCACGTCCCGGACCTTGACCTGGTACCCCACCTCCTCGCCACCCAGCTTGAGGTGGCTCACCCGGGCCTCACCGCCCACCGTGGCCTGCATCTGGTTGACCAGGTCCTGCACCGTCATGTCGTACCGGGCCAGCGCCGTCCGGTCCAGCTCCACGCGATACTCCACGGCTCGGTCCCGCGTGAAGCCACCGGAGGCGTTGGTGTCCACCTCCTGGACCCGACTGATGCGCGCGAGCCGAGCGCCCAGATCCTCGGCGATGTCCCTCACCCTCTCGAAGTTGTAGCCCAGCACCAGGATGCTGTAGGTGGGAGGACTCGAACCTCCGCCGTAGAAGGAGGGCCCGTACCCGTAGACCCGAACCTCCGCCCCGGTGAAGGTGTGGGAATAGGCCAGCATCTGTTCCTTGATGGCCGGGGGAATCCCCGTGTTCTCGAGGGAGTCCGGAAAGGTGACCTCCATGTAGCCGAAGGACCCCTGAACCTGGGAGGTGAACTGTTCCACCTCCGGAAGCCGGGAGAGCTTGTCCTCGAAGAACCGCACGAGCTGATCCGTCCGCTCCAGGTTGGCGCCCCGGGGAAGGCGGACCAGGATGCTGATATACGTGCGGCCGTCCCCTCCGCCGCCCCAGATCACTCCCCGGGTGACGTGACGGTCGAAGAGGTACAGGGAGCCGGCGAAGCAGGCTGCCGTGATCACGATCGCCACGGTGGGACGGGCCAGGCTGAAGCCCACGGTCGCCCGGTAGAATCGCCGGTAGAGCGGCTCCCGACCGCCCGGTCGGGGTCGTCCCGCCACCGCCCCCGACGCCATCGCCCGTTCCCCACCTCCCGCCAACCAGCGGGCCGAAAGCGAGGGAATGAAGGTGAAGGCCACGAAGAGGGAGGCCAGGAGCGTCATCCCCACCACCGCCGCCAGCGGGACGTAGAAGACCCGCAGCTCACCCTGCAGATAGACGAAGGGCACGAAGACGATGAGGGTGGTGGCGGTGGAGGCCAGGATGGGAAGGACCACCTCTCGAGCCCCCCGCTCGGCCGCGAGGGCCGCCGTCTCGCCTCCCTGCCATCTCCGGAAGACATTCTCCAGGACGACGATGGAGTTGTCCACGATCAGGCCGAAGCCGAGTGCCAGCCCCATGAGGGTGAGGAGATTCAGCGTCAGGCCGCTGAAGTAGATGGCAGGGAGGCGAGACGGCGGCCCTCGCGGCCAGCAGGACCAGGAAGATGACTCCGGCTGCCGCCAGCGCCCGGGTCCGGAGATCCGTGAGCTGGCGTTCGATCTCCTCGCTCTCGTCCTGCTCGAGAATGAAGCGGGCACCGAAGGGGTTCAGACGCTCCAACTCGGCCATGCGGGCCTTCACCCCGTCCGCCACCCGGACCGTGTTCGAGCCCACCTCCTTGAGAACCCGCAGCGTGACGGCGGCCTGGCCGTTGACCCGCTGGTAGCCCCGGGCTTCCTCGTAGGTGTCCGAGACGGTGGCCACGTCCGAGAGACGCACCGGTGTGCCCCGGGCGGTGGTCAGGACCGCCGCCCGGACGTCGGACGCATCCCGGGCCCGGTTGACGATCGTGACGGTCCGCTCGCCCGTCCCCTCCCGGACCACCCCCGCCTCCTGCACCAGGTCCAGGGATTCCACCGCCTGGATCACCTGGAAGGGACTCAGCCCCAGCGACTGGGCCCGTTCGTCGTCCACCCGGATCTCCAGACGACGCTCCCGCCCGCCGCTGGCCAGGGCCAGCGCCACACCCTCCACCTGGGCGATCTCGGGGATCACCACGTCCTCCAGATGCTGCTGGAGAGCCTCCAGGGTGTAGGGACCGGTGAAGCGATACAGGAGGAAGGGACGATCCTGATCCTGGAACTCCTCGGGCACGTAGGGCGAGACCCGGACCTCCCGGACGGCGGGAGGGAGCTCGTCTTCGAGGCCGGAGAGACGCTCCGAGAGATCCAGGCGCACGAAGTCCATGTCCGTGTCCCGGTTGAACTCCACCGTGATCTCCGCCAGCCCGATCCCGTTCTCCTCCCGGGATTCGGAGGTGATCTTCTCGACCCCCGCCACCTGTTGAATCGTCCCTTCCAGCGGAGAGGTCAGGAAGGCCTCCACCGTCTCCGGCGACGCGCCCCGCCACGACGCGGACACGGAGAGGCGCGGCAGTTGGGTGTCCGGCAGCAGCTCGATGGGGATGTTCCTCCAGGCGAACAACCCCAGGAGCGCCACGGCGGTGTAGGCCATGGCCACCGCCACCGGCCGTCGGATGCTCAGGCGGATCAAGGCGGGCCCCTCAGTCCGCCCCGGACGGCTGTGGCGCCGGCCCCGAGTGCGGGCCCCCGGCGGTTCCTGCCTCGCCGGTCCAGCGCCCCCGGAGGTCCTCGGTGGCGGCGTAGACCACCGGAACCACCACCAGGGTCAGGAGGGTCGCCACCACCAGCCCGCCGATGACCGCGATGGCGAGAGGGGCCCGGAGGTCGGCGCCTCGGCCCAGCCCCAGGGCCATGGGGGTGAGCCCCAGCACCGTGGTCACGGTGGTCATGACGATGGGTCGGAGGCGCACCCGGCCTGCCTCGAGGATCGCCTCCCTGACGCCGCTCCCGGCAGCCCTGGCCTGGTTGATGAAGTCCACCTTCACGATGGCGTCGTTCACGACGATGCCCACCAGGATCACACCACCGATGAGACTCATGGTGTTGAGCCCCTGCCCCGTGACGAAGAGGGCGAGGACCGCCCCTACCAGAGCCAGGGGGACCGCCATGAGGATGGTGAAGGGGTGGACGAAGGACTCGAACTGGGCCGCCAGGATCATGTACACCAGGACCAGGGCCAGGGCGAAGGCGAAGCCCAGATCCCGGAACGACCGACGCATCTCCTCGTTCTCGCCCCCCACCTCCATCCGGAGCTCCCGGCTCGAGGGCTGGTCCGCCAGGGCGGACTCGATCTCGGCGATGGCGGCATCCAGTCCCCCCCGGGCGACGTCGGCGTAGACCGGTACCATTCGACCCTGCTCTTCCCGCCGGATCTCCGCCGGTCCCTCCGCGTCCTCGATCCGGACCAGTTCCCGGATCGGCACGCCGTCCACCCGGAGGCCTTCGAGGGTTTCGCGGGAGAAGCGCTGGTCCCGGGGAAAGCTCACCACTACGTCGATCTTCCGATCGAAGTCCACGAACTCCGTGGCCCGATCCCCCCGGAGGGCCCGGTCCACCGTCTCGGCGACCCGCCGGGGTTCGATGCCGTAGCGGGCGGCCGCCAGCCGATCGATCTCCACCTGCACCTGAGGCACCCCCGCCTGGACGCCCACGCGGACGTTCGTGAGACGATCCATCCCGTCCAGCCGATCCCGGACCACCTCCGCCCGCTCCATGAGAAGATCAAGGCGCTCCCCTCGGATCCGGATGGCGATGTCCGCCTCACGACCGCCCAGAAGGGTGCCCAGGGCAGTGGCCTGGCCCGACTCCAGGCTCAGGGCGCCGTCGGGGAAACGGGCCGCGAGGGGCGCGAGCCGGTCCAGCACCTCCGCCGTGGCGACGGGACCTTGGAGCTCGGCCTCGCCGGGGTACCGGTCCCGGAGGCGCACGTCGAAGACGGCGGTGTTGAGGCCCGTCTCCTCGTCGCCCTCGGCGTAGGAGCGGACATCCCGTCCCACCCGGCCGAAGAGGGATTCCACTCCAGGGTCCCGGAGAATGGCCTTCTCGAGGGTCTCGGCGGCCGTCGCGGTGGCCGCGAGCCCGGTGCCTTCGGGGAGGGTGAGCCGGACACGAAAGGCCCCCTGATCCACGGCAGGGAGCAGGTTCCGCGGCAGGAGGCTGGCCAGCGCAACCGCACCCGCCAGCGCCAGGGCCGCGAGCCCAAGTACCTGGACCTGGTGATCCAGTGCCCACTCCAAAGTCCTGTGGTACCGGGCTGCGAAGGCGGTGAAGGCGCGGTCGAACGCCTCCAGGAGCGGGCGGGTCAGGCGGCCCACGGTGGCACCGATGGCCGTCACCCAGAACTCCAGGAGCGCCCGAGCCAGGAGCACGGCGTAACGGACGAGCCGTACCGGACCCAGCACCACCCACCCGAGTCCCCACGCCGTCCACCCCAGGACGCCGCTGGGGCGGGCCCTGGCGGGCCCGGCCTTCGCGTCGGACCGAACCGTCTCCGGGCTCCCGAACCGTCCCGAGACGGCAGGGAGCAGGGTCAGGGCCACCAGGAGCGAAGCCATGAGCGAGAACGCCACCGCCAGCGAGAGGTCTGCGAAGAGTTCCCCCGCCACGCCCTCCACGTAGATGATGGGGCCGAACACCGAGATGGTGGTCAGGGTGGAGGCGGTAATGGCGCCCTGGACCTCCTCGGCGCCCCGGATTGCCGCCAGGTGGCCTGCCTCTCCCTGCTCCCGGTGCCGGAAGATGTTCTCCAGGACCACGATGGAGTTGTCCACCAGCATTCCCACGCCCAGGGCAAGCCCTCCCAGACTCATGATGTTCAGAGAGACGCCGAAGGCCTCCATGAGGGCGAAGGTGGCCACCACCGAGATGGGAATGGCGGCGGCGATGGCGAAGGGGTACCGGGGGTCTCGCAGGAAGAGGAAGAGGACCAGAAAGGCCAGGACGCCCCCCAGGACCAGCGCCGACACCACGTTGCTGATGGCCTCCGAGATGAAGCCCGCCTGGGACGTGGCCACCACGAGCTCCACGTCGGGGTACTCCGCCCGGAGCTGATCGAGAACGCCCTCCACCGACCGGGCCACACCCACCGTGTTCGCGCCCGATTCCTTGAACACGAGGATCCCAACCGCCTCCTCGCCGTTGTATTCCGCCACCGTCTCCCGTTCGGCGAATCCGTCCACGACCGTGGCCACATCCCGAAGGCGGACCAGGCGGAAGGGCGCATCCTGCCCGGGTGTCTCGGGGGCCTGACGGGCCAGGACCACCTCCCCGATCTCCTCCACCGTCTGGAACTCCCCCACGGTCCGCAGGGGGTAGCGGTACCGGCCCTGACGGATCGTCCCCCCCGGGGCGCTCACATTCGCCCGGTCCAGCGCCTCCGCTACCTGGGCCAGCGTCAGCCCGTAGGCCTCCATCAGCCTGGGATTCACCTCGACCTGGATCTCCCGGTCCAACCCCCCGCTCACCGCCGCCTGCGCCACGCCGTCCAGCTGCTCGAGACGACGGCGGAAGACGGTCTCCGCGAGTTCCTTCGTGTTCCAGAGGTCTCCCCTGCTGGTGACCGACACCGCCATGATGGCCTCGGACTCCGGATCGACCCGGAGGATGCGGGGTCGGGTGGCGGTCTCGGGCAGGTTCTCCCGGAGATTGTCCATCCGCTCCCGGACGTTCAGCATGGCGAAGTCCATGTCCGAGCCCCAGGCGAAGCGGAGGGTGACCAGGCTGATCCCCTCCCGGGAGACGGAGGTCACCCGTTCCACCCCGGGCACCGCCGCCGCCTCCGCCTCCACGCGCTCCGTCACCAGCCGTTCGATCTCCGGCGGGGCCACGTCGGGATAGGACGTGTAGACCACGAGCCTGGGATAGCTCACGTCCGGGAGGAGGTCGATGGGAAGCCGCAGGTACGAGATGACGCCCAGCAGCAGGATGGCCAGGAAGAGCATGGCCACCGCCACCGGCCGTCGTGTGGCGAGCCCCGGGAGCGACATCAACCGCTCTCCATGAGCTCCGGAGGCACCCGTCGACCCATCCCCTCCTCGAGGGCCAGCCAGGCATCGACGAACCCGTAGCGGGCCTGAATCACCTGCCGGGCTGCGTCCGCCTGGTGGTTCACCGATTCCTGCAGCTGTTCGAAGGTGCGTGTGCCGAGCCGGTACTCCTCCCTGGCGAGACGAACCGCCTCTCCGGCGATCTCCAACGACCGCCGTGCCAGCTGCAGCGACTGATACTCGTTGTTGAGATTGATGAGCTCGGTCCGGACCTGCCGGTCCACCTCGAGCCGCTGCTCCCGGAGGTTCTCCTCCTGAGCGTCGAGCTCGACCTGGGCCTGAGCGATCCGGGCTCGATCCTGGTAGTAGTCGTTGAACAGGGGGACGCCCAGGAAGACGCTGAACGAGCTCTGCCAGTCGTTGGGCTCGGGACTGAAGTCCAGGAAGGCGTCGGAGCGGCGGGTCTGGGCCAGACGACCGTAGTCGAAGGAGACGCTCAGCGTCGGGAACCAGCTCTCCCTGGCCTCCGAGACGCCCAGCTCGGCCCCGGTGACCGAGGCCCGGGCCTCCTGCAGGCCCGGGTTCGCCTCGAGTGCCAGCTCGACGAGCTCCCGGGCGTCCAGCCCGGACGGGTCGAAGACGGTGAACTCCACCGCGGCCAGCTCGAACGGACCGATCTCCGGATCGCCCATGTAGGAGCGGAGGGAGAGGATGGCCTGCTCGTACGTCCGTTGCTGAGCCTGGATGTTCTGTTGCTGCTGGGCCACCTGGAGTTCGGCGTTGAGAACGTCCACCCGGCTCCGCTGGGCGATCTCGAAGAGGCGTCTGGCCGATTCCAGATCCACCTCCCGGGCTTCACGGATCCTGGACTCCACCTCCAGCAGCTCTCTCTGCTCCAGGGCGTTGAAGTACCGACGACGCACTTCGGCTTCCAGGGCCCAGCCCTGATTCCGCAGCGCCAGAATCCGGTCGTCGTTGGTCCGCTGCTGGCGCCGGACGGCGTGGACGAAGCTGAGCCCCTGGATGGACCACTGCAGACTCACGCCCTGACGGGTACTGGAGTTGTAGACCCACTCGGCCTGAGGATCCTCGATGGGGCGCCCGAAGTTGTCGAACGCCCGTCGGGTGAGATTCCCGCCATACCCGGTCTGCAGCAGATTCACACCCACGTCCGGGAAGACCTCGGTGGCCCAGGTGGCCCGCCGCTCGACGGCATTCAGATCCAGAGCCGCCACCGCCTGTCGGAAGGTGGGGTTCGCGCTTCGGGCGATGGCCACGGCGTCCTCCAACGTGATCACCGCGGCGCTGTCGCCTTCCGCGTCGGGGGTCCCGACCGCATCCGTCCCCTGGGCGGCGAGTCCCGGTGCCGCCGGCAGCCCCTGGAGCCCCGCCAGCAGCAGGCCCCAAAGGACTCCCCCGGAGCGGTGACCCCCTACCCTTCGGGCCGAGGGCGGCACCCGGTACGCCCGCTCCGCGACGGACCCGCTCCCTTGCCGCTCCGGCCCGGCGCTCATCGGCTCGGCCGCCCCCCCGCCAGCGCGGGGTTGTCCACCAGACGGACGGGAGTGTCGTGGGCCAGGTAGTGGTGACCGTCTACCAGCACGGTCTCACCGGGCTCTACCATCCCCTCCTCGCTGGGTAGAATCTCCACCAGCTCGTCCGACTCGTGACCGGTCTCCACGTAACGCCACTGGGCCCGCCCCTGCTCCTCGTCTCCTTCGTAGACGAAGAGCATGGTACGCCGGGTGCCCTCGCCCCGCTCGAGGATGGCGGAGCGCGGCACCAGGATCCGGTCCGGGAAGGATCGGGCATCCAGGGCCACCTCTGCGTACATCCCCGGCTTCACCCGGCCGCCGGCGTTGGGGAGGAGCACGGTGACGCGCCCGGTTCGCTGCTCCGGGTCCACGATGGGATTGATGCTCTCGACGCGTCCCTGGAAGGTCTCACCTGGAAATGCGGCGAAGGTGATCCGAGCCCGGCGGCCCTCCTGGAGATACCCGAGCTCAGCCTCCAGGACCTGCACCTCGACCTTGATGGGATCGAGCTGCACGACGGTCATCAGTTCCGTGCCGGGGGTGAGCCATCCACCTTGCACGGCCTCCAGGTCTGCGACCCGACCCGAGAAGGGAGCCCGGACGGTCGCCCGTTCCAGTTCGAGCTCCGCCTGCCGGAGTCGGACCTCGGCGGCGTTCAGCCCCGACGAGGAGCGAGCCACCTCCCGGCGTCGCTCCCGCACCGCGGCGTCGGCGATCTCGTCGTCGAAGAGGGTCTGGGCCTCGAACTGGGCCTGGGCGTCGGCCACCGCCGCCCGGGCCTCGGCTACCGCCAGAGCCAGCTCGACGGTGTCGATCTGCAAGAGCACTCCGCCAGCAGCCACCGGGGCGTTCTCCCGCACCGGGATGGCCTGGACCACGCCCTCGACCTGGGCGGTGACGACGGCGCGGCGAAACGCCTCCGCCTGGCCCGCCGCATTCACCGCCACCCACAGGGTGTCCCGAACCACCCGGGCGCCGGTCACCGGTTGCGGCATGTCGGCGTCGAACTCGGATCCGGCGGCGCCGGGCGCAGGGACCGCGCCGGCGTCCGCCTGCGCCGACGGGTCCCCACCGTCGCCCTGCAGGCGCCACCAGGTGCCGACACCGACGGCCCCGGCCAGGAGAAGGACGGTCGCAACCACCAGGGTACGCTGGGAGAAGCTCAGGGGAGGCCTCCTTCGAGGTGAGTCATGGGCACGAATCGGGGGCCCGGTGGTACGATCCCCAAAACGGGCAGAGTGTTGCCCGCTCGGAAGGCCGGGCTCCCCGTCCGATCCCCGTGGAGGGACACTCCTGCCCCTCCCGGGCCCTCGCAAGCGTTACTACGTCTTTCCTGGCCACCGACTTCACCATCCCGCATCCCATCGCCCGTTCCCCCGACTCGCCGCAACCCGTCCGGGACCGCCCCGGACGCTCCGCTGCCCCCCGGTCGCCGGGGGGGCTCCGCACGCTCATGGCCGGCGTCCTGGCCCTGGGGCTCGGGGCCGCCGGTGCCTGCGACCCGGGGCTGGGGGTGGATCCGGGCTGGTCCGACGCTCCCCTTCCCTCCCCGGGCGATCCCGTCTCCGACTCCATGGCGAACGTCGGGGCGGAACTGTTCCGTCGGAACTGCGCCGCCTGTCACTCCCTGGGAGGTGGCGACGTGGTCGGCCCCGACCTGTCGGGGGTGACGACGCGGCGACCCGTGACCTGGATCCGGGGCATGGTGTCCCGCCCCGACTCCATGCTTCGCGTGGACGGGGTGGCTCAAGCGCTGTTGCGTCAGTACCAGGTGCCCATGCTCAATCGGGAGCTGGACGAGGCCCGGGTCCGGGCGATCCTGGAGTTCTTGTGGCGGGCCGACCATCCACCGGACGGGGCGGTCCGACCCGACGGGTGAGCTCCGGCGTCCAGAGACACCGCGCCGCTTCCGTCGGCACGCGGGCCGGCGTCAAGCGTCACGAAGAGGGGGAGCGACGGGGGATCCCATCGCAACAGAGCGGGGGAGGAAGCGGTGCACCGCTCCCCTGCACGGATCCGGAACCGCACCGCGAACCGGAGGCGTGCGGCTGCCCGTCCCGGCTCCCTTCGTCGAGACGGGAGGGCGCTCGCCACCCCGTCACCGGCTCGGTGCCGAGCTCGAGACGGCGTCCGAGGGAGTTCGCAGCCGGCCCGTCCCGACTGAATCGGGATCCGAAAGGACGGGCCGAGGGGCTACCGACTCAGGGCTCCCCCCTCGTCCACTCCACGACCCCGGGCCTGGCGGGACCGCCCGTCTTGCGACCGGTGAAGGTGCCGACGCCATAATCTCCGAAGTCCACCGTCCCTGTCATGGTGGTGTCGGTGAACTCGGCTTCGTACACCACCTCGAAGGGACCGCTGGCCATCATCAGGAGCGCCCGCAGGGTCACGGTGTCCCCCTCCACCGATCCCGAGAGGTCGCCGGTGGCGCGATCGCTGGAGATGGAGCCCGTGATGCTGTCCCCCACCTGGACCAGCGTCACCTGGCGCGTGCCCGTGCCGTTGGGCGACTGGACCGTGAACACCCACTCGCCCGACAGGTCGGCGGCTTGTGCGGAGATCCCCGTGGCGCCCACACCGACCAGGGCGAGGGCGACGAGGGCGAGTTGTGCCAGAGCGACGGAAGGGAGGCGTAAAGCCCGGGCCAGGAGGGGCATGAGAGTATTCGGTTCGGATGAGGATCTCTGGGAACACCAGAGCTAACCCTGGACGGAGCGTTGGGTCCGCACCCGCGGGGAGACGACGGGATCGGATGGGCCCTCCCCGTGCCCGGCCCGACACTCGGCGTGGGGGTGCGGGCGGTGGCGTCTTCCTCAGTCCCCCCGGACCACCCATCCCTCTCCGAACGTGATCCGACCCCCGGGAAGCCCGACGTCACCGGGACCCACCGTCGCCAGCTCCTCCGGGGCCTCCTTGAGCCGAAGGGAGCCGACGTAACGGATCCGCGCCGCCTCCAGCGCAACGATGCGGCCGTCCGCCACCTCGACCCGTCCCTCGTCGATCCCCAGGGTGAGGGACACCAGGAGGCGCGGGCCCGAGAGCTCCTCCCCTCGAAAGCGGGGTGCGAGCTCCCATCGAGCCTCCGTCTCATGGTGGTGGAGCACCACGGCTCCGGAGCGGCTCTCGGGATCCGGCGCCGTGGCCAACGCCACGATCGGCTCCCATCCCCGCCAGGCTGCCACCAGGATCCGCGTGACGGGCGTATCCAGGGCGTCCAGCAGGCGCCGGGTGTACTGGAGCGCCTGTCCGGTGGCGGTGGGGCCGAAACGCACCGTGAGTAGCGACTCGACGGTCTGGGCCATGGCGCCGACCCCGACTTTGGGGAACCGTCGGTCCACCTCTGCCTTCACCTGCCCCAGAAGGAGGGCGCTCACGGAGAGGGAGGACGGCGTAGCCACCGGGACATTCACCGGTCGCTCCCCTCGACCCAGACGTGCTCGTCCACCACCACCGCCGTAAAGGGAGGGATCGCCGGGTGTCGAGGGGGTGCAGCCTCCTCCTCACCGCTCGAGTCCTCCGGGGTACGCGGGTCATCGCCACCTTCGGATTCCTCCGTGAGACCACCGTCGCCGGTTTCGTCGGACGGGGGGGAGGTCCGTCCCCGTCCCCCCTCCCACGGGTCGCGCTTCGAGGGTGTCGTGGGCCCCCGGCGCATTCGGAACAGGAGGGTGCCTCCGGCCAGTCCCAGCCCGAGTCCGGCGACGGTTGCCACGACCGCCAGCGGGGTCGGCACACCCCGCGGCACCACCAACGGCTCCGGGGGCCCCTGCACGTCCCCGGGCCGGAGCGGCGGCCCCTCCCGCTCCACCTCCACGAAGACGGTGTCGACACTCCGCCGCACCGTCGGCTCCATCCTCCGGGGCATCGGTTCCATCCTCAGGGCAACCGGACCCTCGGGGGGAGGGGCGCCCGGCTCAGGGCGCTGGGCCGTGACTTCCACCCCGGCCAGATCCACGTCGGGACCGATGACCCGGCCCGGCATTCCCAGTGCCTCCAGGACGAACAAGGCCCGGTCTCCGCGCCACCCTTGGAGATCCGGGATCCGGGGGACCGGCACGGCGACCACCAGCATGATCGGCAACGCCACCGGGGGCTGCCGCAGGGCCGCCGCGCCAGCGGCGGGGACGGGAAACTGTCGCACCACCAACTCGGTGGGGACGTCGTCCATCCGGATGGTCGCCACCTCCACGTCGGCGCCCTCGTATCCGGCCTCGGCGAGGATCCCCAGGGCGTCCGGGAGGAATCGGGAGCGCACGTCGGGCACCGGAGGTCTCTGGGCCCAGACGCACGAAGGACCCAGGGCGGCGAGAACCGCCCCGAGCACCACCCGCCTCCGTAGGGAGACGGGGCTTGGAGTCCACCATGGGCCGACCATCGGGCCTCCTGCGTCGTGGACGCGACGCCTTCCTTCGTCATGATGGGCTCGGCAACTCCACGGTACAAGGGCCGCGGCCGCGTGCCGGAACCGGAACGACACCCCGGTTCGCGTGTCCGTTGTCCCTCGGATCCCGGGAGGAGCCGGGCCCCAGGCCCGGACGAGGGCTTCAGCCCAGGACGAGGATCGCGAAACCCACCGCCAGCGCCACGCCGAAGGCGGTGAGGACCGGGCGCCGGAGCGTCCGCCCCCCGACGACGGCGACGACACCTCCCTTGAAGACGAGGTTGCTCATCCCTCCTACCACGATGGCGCGCCACGCCGTATCCACGTCGAGAGACCCGGAACGAACGAGCTGAGCCGTGGACAGGGTGATGGCGTCCATGTCCGTGAGCCCCGAGAGGAAGGCCACGGCGTAGAGCCCTCCCTCCCCCAGGAACTCACGGGCGGCGGCGACGGCCAGGAGGACGAGGGCGTACAGGAGTCCGAATGCCAACGCTGCAGGGAGCTCCGACGGCGCGGCGCGGTGGAGCTCGTCCGACGCCCCGGATCCGCCCTCGCTCCGAGGGACCTTGCGCCACTGGAGCCACGCCATCAGCAGGAGTGTGGCGAGCATGATCCCCATCGAGGGGGCCACGGCCGCCCAGGAGTCCGGGACCACCACCGCCACCTCCACCAGGACCCGGACGAAGACCACCGCCGAAGCCATGATGATCACGAAGGCGGCGGCCGGCGCCGGATGTCCCTCCCGGGCCATCCGCGAGTAGCTCACCGTGGTGGCCGTGGAAGAGATGAGACCGCCGAGGATTCCCGTGAGGGCGAGCCCCCTTCGATGCCCGAGGATCCGGTATGCGGCCCAGGCACCCACGCTGATCCCCACGATGAGGACCACCATGAGCCAGATCTCGAACGGATTCAGGACGTCGAAGGGCCCATAGTCCCGGTTCGGAAGCACCGGCAGGATCACCAGCCCGACCAGCACGAACTGGAAGAGTACCCGCAGGTCCCGGTCCGAGAGGGCACCCGCCACGCCGTGCAGTCGCTCCTTCGCCTCCAGGAGCACCGCCACAAGCCCGCCCACCACCAGGGCCGCAGCGGTCATCCCTGCCGCAAGGGCCACCCCCACGGCGTACATCAAGAGCCCGGCCATCTCGGTGGTGAGGCCGATGGCCGGCCCGTCCTCTCCCCCCTGCTGCGCCACCATGGCGGCGGCGAAGTAGGCTGCCACGGCCAGAAGGCCGGCTGCAGGGAGCCACCCTCCATGCTCCGTCCCGAGGGCTCCCGCCAGGACGCCGAAGAGCGTCAGGAGAGGGAAGGTACGGATTCCTGCCATCGTACCCTCGGCGTGCTCCCGCTGGAGTCCCACAAGGAGGCCGAGGCCGAGGCCGATGCCGAGGGGGAGGAGGAGGGAACCGTCCATGCCCTCAAGGTGAGGGGCGAGCGCCACCTCCGCGAGGCCGTGCTGCCGACGGGGCTTCTTGAGAGAACCCCCACCGCCGACCCGTGGGGCGGTCGGCCGAGCCCGAGGAGCCGTTGCGTCCCGGTGGGCAGGAGGGTTCCTCGCCCCGGAACCGCTACGTCTTCGCGGCCTCGGACCCGTACCGGGTGGCCACGTAGTCGTTCAGGATGGCCTTGAACTCGTCCACAAGGCCGTCACCCTTCAGGGTGGTGAAGTGCTCGCCATCGACGTAGACCGGAGCCTTGGGCTCCTCGAAGGTACCGGGAAGGGAGATCCCCAGATTGGCGTGCTTCGACTCTCCGGGACCGTTCACCACGCACCCCATCACCGCCACGTCCAGCTCCTCGACTCCCGGGTAGGCCTTCCGCCACTCGGGCATCCGCTCCCGGATGTAGCCGGTGATGTCCTCCGCCATCTCCT
Organism: Gemmatimonadota bacterium; assembly: GCA_037382905.1. GTDB lineage: Bacteria > Gemmatimonadota > Gemmatimonadetes > Longimicrobiales > Gaopeijiaceae > Gaopeijia. The sequence goes on from JARRPL010000024.1 coordinate 14,021, forward strand.
GGAAGAAGGTGGACGTCGTCCGCCCACAACCCGGGCAGGAGGTCACCTGGGGCTCGAAGGCCCGGATCGCCAGGGACTGGAGGATCTGCTGGGCCACCCGGACCTCCTCTGCCCGATCACCGCCGGGTCTCGGCGTAAGGGAGACGCGGATGGTGTCCCCGATCCCCTCCATGAGAAGGGGCGCAAGTCCGGCGGTGGTGGCCACGATGCCCTTCGCTCCCATCCCGGCCTCGGTGAGACCCAGGTGGAGGGGGTAGTCGGAGAGCGGGGCGAGCATCTTGTAGACCCGGATCAGGTCCGGCACCACCGAGACCTTCGCGGAGATGATGATCCTGTCGTGCCCCAATCCGATCTCCTCGGCCAGGGCGGCCGAGCGCATCCCGCTCTCGACGATGGCCTCCAGGAGCACCTCCTTCGCTCCCCTGGGGTGGGACCGCCTGGCGTTCTGATCCATCAGGTCGGTGAGGAGCCGCTGATCCAGGGAGCCCCAGTTCACACCGATCCGTACGGGCTTGTCGTGGGCCAGCGCCACCTTGATGATCTCGGTGAAGTTGGCGTCCCGGTGCTTGGTGCCGACATTCCCCGGATTGATGCGGTACTTCGCCAGCGCCGCCGCGGTGTCGGGGTACCGGGTCAGGAGGAGGTGGCCATTGTAGTGGAAGTCCCCGATGAGGGGCACGGACACACCGGCGTCCTCGAGTCGCGCCGCGATCTCCGGCACCGCCCGGGCAGCCGCCTCGTTGTTCACCGTGACCCGGACGTATTCGCTCCCGGCCAGCGCGAGTTCCGCCACCTGACGCGCCGTGCCCTCGGCGTCTGCGGTGTCGGTGTTCGTCATGGACTGGACGCGGACGGGGTTCCCTCCCCCGACGCCCACGCCGCCGATGTCCACCTCCACGGTCTTCCTGCGAGGCCAGATACTCACGACGCCGTTGCTTCCTCGTTTGGATTCTGAACGCGGTCCCCGGAGGAACCCCCGGGCCGGGGGGAAAGATCCTGCTCCGCCCGCACCGACGGATCGGCGGAATCTAGCGGAGCTTGCGGAGGAGGTGGAGGATGCCGAGCACCGGCTCCGGGAGGTCCGAGGGCATGAGGACGCTGTGATACCGGTCCAGATAGTTCTCCACGAATCCCGCGACGTGCGCAAGCGAGACGACGCTGTACTGGCCTCGCTTCCCGCTCTTGCCGTGCCCGAAGGCCAGCAGACGGACCCGGAAGGGTACGATGAATCCGCCCCGGGCGTCCCGCTTCGACTCCCCGCTCCGCTGAAGTTCCTCCACCACCGGCAGGAGTGCCTCGTCCGGGCCGAGGCCCACGCGACGGAGAGCGGTCAGCAGGGCGTCCTCCGTCCGGAGCGTGTCGTTGATCCGAGGCTTCCCTTCCTTGACCTCGCCGATGATGACGTCCACCCGCTCCTGGTCCGAGACCAGCGACGTGTCCAGCTGAAGCGAGAGATCGTCGTCGGGACCGGGGCGACCCCTCGGGACGGTGAAGGCCGCCCAGGGAAACCGGACAGCCAGCACGTCCAGGTCGGTGACCTCTTCGTACCCGCGACGCCCTGCCCGGATGACCGGGAGCTCGGTGATCGTCAGAAACCCGTTCAGGTGCAGATACGCCTGCACAAGGTCCACGCCAGCGTTCATGGATGGGAGCATGGCACCGGGGTCACCTTCACACAACACTCGGCGGGAACCCTCCCCCCACCCGAGGGGTTGGGCCGTCGTCCGCAGTCCGAACCCGATCAAGCAGGAGCGCCGGCTCGTGAGCGAAGCGAAGATCACCGTGAATCCCGACGGATCCCTCAAGGTCGAGGGCGAGATCACCCTGGTCGACCACGAAGGGAACACGCTGGAGACCCGTTCCGGCAAGCCCTACTTCCTGTGCCGGTGTGGCCAATCGACCCGGAAGCCCTTCTGCGACGGGACCCACAACCGCATCGACTTCGACGGATCGTTCGGAGCCTGAGGGCCGCCGACACCCCATGACGCCATCGATGCACCCTCCGGGCCGGCCGGGTTCCGACGACTCCGCCGAGGACGGGGGCGGCGAGACCGCACCGGGGACGCCTGCGAACGGCTGGAAACGGGCGCTGCGTTGGGCCGAACGGGTGGTCTGGGTCGGTGTGCTGATCTTCATCGCTGTCCGGCTGGGTCCGCAGCTCGGCGCCCTCCTGGGCGTCGGTCCGACGCTGGGGAGCGTACCGGAGTTTCAGGTGGAGACTCTCGATGGAGGCTCCCTGGGTCTGGCGGATCTGGAAGGCCGGGTGGCGGTGGTGAATTTCTGGGCCACCTGGTGTCCCCCCTGTCGTGTGGAGATCCCGGCCCTCCAATCCCTGCACGAGGATCTCGCGGGCGAGGGGGTCCTCGTCCTGGGGCTGTCCACAGACGCCGGGGGGATCGCGGGGGTTCGAGAATTCCTCGAAGAGCGGGGCGTGACCTACCCCGTGGCCATGGCCAACGCCGACAGCCGCCGCGCCTTCGGCGGCGTGACGGCCTTGCCCACCACCTTCATCCTGGATCGGGACGGGGTCGTCCGTCATCGCGTCTTCGGATTCTTCGCCCCCCCGGCCATGCGGGCGGCGGTGCGTCGGCTCCTGGACGAGGATCCGGCCCCGGAGCAGTGATGCCGAGGCGGCTCGCCGCCTTCACACTCCCGGGCCCCTCCGCTCCGTCACCGTCCCCCCTTCCCGTGGAACGGGGGGATCGAGAGCCTTGTCCCGGTCCGGCGGCGGGCATGAACACAGGGAGCCGGAAGGTGTTGGTATTTGTCGAACACGAGAGAACTTCAACCCCAGGATTCGACATGGCCCAGGCCAAGACCGGCGACACCGTACACATTCACTATACCGGCCGTCTTTCCGACGGCACCGTCTTCGACACCTCCCAGGACCGGGAGCCTCTGTCCTTCACCCTGGGAGAGGGCCAGGTGATCCCGGGATTCGAGGCAGCGGTCACGGGGATGGAGGCGGGTGAGAGCAAGATCACCGAGATCCCCAGCATCGAGGCGTACGGGCCCCGGCGACCCGAGCTCGAGCTCTCCATGCCCCGTTCCCAGTTTCCCGATGGGATGGACCCCGAGGTGGGACAGCAGCTCCAGATGAAGACCCAGGACGGGCAGGCCTTCCCGGTCACGGTGACGGGATCGTCGGACGAGACGGTGGAGCTGGATGCGAATCATCCCCTCGCCGGCAAGGATCTTACCTTCGACATTCAACTGGTGAAGGTCGACTGACCCGGAGCGTTCCCCGGGCCGGAGGGGCCGTTCCCGGCCCGGGGATCAGCTGTCGAGAAACTCGCCCAGGAAGGTCGCCAGTCGATCGAGATCCGCCTCGACCGTGGGGACGCTGACCGACGCTCGCAGGGCCCCCACGGCGATCCCGCCGCCGAGGCATTCGGCCATGCGTCTCAGCGAGAATGAGCCCGGGGGAAGGGTTTCGAGGCATTCCAGCATCCGTTCGCTGGGCAGCTCCAGAGCCCGCTCGGCCGCCCCGGGATTGCAGAAGCAGCCCCCCCGGAGGGAGATGCCGACCCGGCTGGCGGCACGCTCCACCTCGCCGTACGGCAGCGGGAGCCCCTGCCGGTCCAGGAGATTGAACGCCACCGTCCCTCCCCGCCCCTCGGCGTTGGTGGGACCGTAGACCCGCACCGCCGGCTCGTTGCCGGGATACCGGGCCTCCATCAGGACCTCCAACAGTCGCGTCGTCAGGTGGTGGACGCGTCGACGGACGCGATCCATCCCCACGTCCCGCAGGAACCCGAGGCCGCTCCGGACCCCGGCGATGCCAAGGAAATTCAGCGTTCCGTCCTCGAACCCGACGGCGTCGGGAACCAGTCTGTGCCTGCGACTGGCCACCGAGACGAACTCCACGGTCCCGCCTGCGAACCAGGGGCGCCTCAGCCGGGCCAGCGCCTCCTTCCTGGCGATGAGCGCCCCGATTCCCGTGGGGAATCCAAACATCTTGTAGAAGGAGACACACGCGAAGTCCGGGCGGACCTCGTCCAGGACCACCGGACTCGTAGGCACGTATGCCGCCGTATCCAGGAGGACATGGTAGCCCCGGTCCCGGGCCTCCTCCACCAGCGCCAGTGGATGGCGAACCCCCGAGAAATTCGATTGCGCCGGAAAGGCGAAAAGACCGGGTGATGACCCGGCAGGCGGGATCTCCACGGCCGGGTCTCTTCGGAGTTCCCCGGTGAGGGGGAGGTAGATGGTCTCGGCACCCCGCCCTTCGGCGTACTGGCGGATCCCGTTCACCGAGTTGTGATTGTCCTCGAGCAGCGTGAAACGGGATCCCGGTTCGAAGGGGAAGCTCTCCCCCACCAGCTTCAGGGCCCCCGAGGCGTTCGAAGTGAACACGACGGAGAACTCTCCCGAGTCGGCTCCGAAGAACTCCAGGATCTCCCGCCGCGCCTCCTCCACCACCCGGGTGGCCGCCGAAGAGGCGGGATTCTCGGAATGGGGATTGCCCAGGACGTGATGCTCCAGGAAGTCTTCATGGGCCTGGAGGTGGCTATCGGCGTAGAGGCCGCTCCCGGTGTAGTCCAGATAGACCTGGCCCATCTCGTCCAGGCGGCTGAATTCCCTGGCCCGGAGCGCCTCGAACCGCGGGGTCAGGTCCATGGAGTCGGGGGCCGTTTCGACGGATCTGTCCATGCGCATCAACCTATGCCGCCCCAGGGGGGCTTGCGAGTCCCGGGCGGGGATTCGCCCGCCCCGATCCCCGGGCGGGGTTCGTCAACGGAGGGGGTGGGATTCGAACCCACGAGTCCCGAAGGACGCCGGTTTTCAAGACCGGTGCATTGAGCCGCTCTGCCACCCCTCCAGAGATGGGGTCGGCGGGAATCCGCGAAGGGCCCGCCGCCGCCCGCAGGGATGATAATACGCGCCGGGGGAGCGCCCAAAGACCGGCGTCCGCGACCGCTGACGCGAGGTGGTTGACCCGGCGACGCCTGAGCATAACATTCCAAAATCATTTGATTTTGTTTACTTGGGAGGGGTGGATGGGGAAAGGAAAGCATCTCGGGGAGTTCGAGGAGGTCGTCCTCCTCGCGGTGGCACGCCTGGACGGGGACGGCCACGGGGCCTCGATCCACGAGGAGATCCTGGAGACCACGGGACGTGACGTCTCGATCGCCGCGGTCTACGTCACCCTCTCCCGGCTGGACGAAAAGGGGTACCTGAAGACCGGCGTCGAACTGGCCGGCGAGGAGAGGGGCGGGCGTCCCCGGAAGACCTTCGCCCTCACCGATGGAGGGATCGCGGAGCTCCAGCGCTCGAGGATGGTCCAGGCCCGCCTCTGGGACGGCCTCCCCTTCGACCCCCTGGCCGTCGAGGATGCTCCGTGAGCCGCCCCCCTTCCCTCCCACGCCGGCACCTGGAACGCCGACTGCCGGAGCCCACCCGCACCTACCTCCTGGGAGACCTGGAGGAACGCTTCCGGGACCTGGCACGGCACTCACCCCTGCGGGCCCGGCTGTGGTATTGGCGGCAGGCGCTGACGGCGCTTCTCCTCCCGGTCCCGGGGACCCTGGGCGTCCCCGGGGGTCACGGGATCGCGATCGCGACCGATCTCCGACGGGCGGTCCGCTCCCTGCGCCGCC
>JARRPL010000025.1:0-22095 GCA_037382905.1 Gemmatimonadota bacterium
GAGGAGATCGACCGCCGGTTCGAGGCCATGGACAGCCGGTTCGAGGGGATGGACCGCCGATTCGAGGCCATGGACGGCAAGGTCGAGGGGATCGACCGCCGTTTCGAGGCCATGGACGGCAAGTTCGAGGGGATGGAGGGCCGTCTCTCGGGCCGCCTGACGAAGGTGGAAGTCGGGCTCGAGTCCCTGGGGAGAGACCTGCGGCTCGTAGCCGAGCTGGTGACGACCAACGGACGCCGCATCGATGAGAACCGCCTCGCCATCGAGGGGCTCACCGAGAAGGTGGAGTTGAATGGCGTCGGCATCCGGGCCATCCGGCGCCGGGTGGCTGCTCTGGAGGACCATCTCAGGGCGGTGTAGCCGCCCCTCGAGGTGATCCGTCGCGCCCTGGGGACGCGCGTGGCTTCGTCCCGAGGCCCGGAGGTCGGGACCGACTCCGACCTCCGAGCCCCGACCTGCGTCAGAAGAGCGCCACCCCCATCCCCACCGAGATCACCTGATTGCGGCTGTTTCGGTCGTCGTCGTCCTCGTCGAAGTCGAAGATCACGCTGAGTCCGGTATGGTATCGCACATCCACCATGGCCGGCAGGCTCCCCAGGGCGAAGTCGATGCCGACACCGCCCAGGAGCCCGAAGTCCACCGTGTTCAGGAACTCCGACGCGTCCCCCTCGGAGTCGTCGTACGGGTCGCTGATGCGGAAGGAGATCGACGGCCCCGCCAACAGGTAGACCGGCGAGTTCCCCAGACCGACCTTCGCCGCGACAGGGATCTCGATGTAGTCGAAGTGGGGATCGAACGACCCCCCGTCGATATCGGGTCCCTTGGTCGCGTATACCACCTCGGCCAGGATGTCCACGGGCCCTGACAGATCCAGCTCACCCCAGAGGCCCGCACGGAAACCGACGCGTCGGTCCTGGTCGAAGTCGGCCCCCCGGAAGTCGGATAGGGCCAGATCGGCTCGTACTCCACCGCGGAATCCCTGGGCGGCCGAGGTGGACGGGAGAACGAGGAGCGCGAGGAGCACCAGGAGGATGGCGCACGCTCGCGAGCGGAGAAGCCAAGCCATGAGGACCTCCCTCAGTGGGGGACGAAGCAGAGCGGACGAGGACCACCGGTCTCCGCCGCCCTTCGATAGCCGAAAGTTACGGACTACGACGGAGCCCATAAGTACGTAGGCCTACGTAGTAGCCCTGCTGGTCCTGCTCGACTCCGGGCCGGCGGGCCGGCCAAGAGGGTGTGGTTGAGGCCGGGGGAGGTCGGCTCGCATCTTGCAACCGCAGCCTTGCGGGAGGGGATTGTCAGAAGCTATCGCACTGGGTCCGCTGCCGAGGTCGCCGGGTCCGCTCCGGAGCTGGCGCGACCGATCCCAGGGAGCCTCCATGGTCCATATTCGCGCGACCGCCAAGGTCCTTCGGTCCCTCCCGCTGTCGAAGTCCACGGACGCCCCGCCGGACAGTGCGCTGGGGGACTGGTACGCCAACCGCCTCGTCATCGACCGGATCCCGGTCCTGCTCCTGATCTCGTCGGCCTCCCTCCTCCCCATCCTGCTTCGGGCCCGGGGTGTGCGGAGCCTCCCGGAGATCCTCCCTGCAATCGTTCGCGCCCGCCTCCACCGTCTCGGCATCCCTGCGGCCCTGATCGAAGCGGAGGTCGCCGCCATGGACCCGGTGCACGTCGCGAAGACCCGGGACCGCTCGGTGCTCGGGGTCCTGGTGGATTTCGGTAGGATGCTCCCGCACTACCTGCCTCACGATTGGAACGAGGGGGACTTCGTCGATGCCGAGGCGAAGCTCCAGACCACGCCCTTCTTCTGCTCTCGTCGAGCCCGCGAGGTGGTGTTCCCGGACCGGGACACGCGGGCTTTGCTCGAAAGCCGATAGGGACCGACGAGGGGCTGAGGGACAGTACCGGGAGGGGAGCTGCCGGAGCTCCGCCCCTCTCCGGTCCCGACGGCCCCCCGCCCACCCCACCGGGTGGACGGGAGGCCCCACCCTGGACCGCAGCCCTCCCTCACCGCCCTGGCCGCACCCGGTGCTCGTCGATGGACACGGGCACCGGCGCGAAGGTGGCCACCTCCAGGGGGGCATCGAAGAACCAGAGGTGCCCGGGCCCGTAGGCGTTCGTAGCCAGGGCCTCGGTGAAGGGCACCTTTACGGGCCCGTTCAGCGCCTGGGCTGGGAGGGGGGAGACCCGGGTCAGGACGCCGCCGTTGCGCTCCCGCAGCTCGAAGGCCGCCTCCACGGTCCCCTCCACCTCCGAGAAGACGAAGCGGAAGGTGTACCACCCGGCCTCCTCGATCCGGTGACCGAGGACGCTCAGCGCCGCCTCCCCGGGCACCGCCTCCACGGGGGCGAACCAGTGGGGCGCGGGGTGGGGGGTCCCCAGGGTGTAGCCCCGGGGCATGATGGTGGCGGCGAGCTGGAGGACGGCTTCGGGATAGGGCGTGGGCTGCAGGACCAGCCCCAGCGTCCCCAGCGCCGCGCCGCTCCAGGCGGGATCCAGGTAGACGTCGAGCTCGCTGACGTATCCCGCGGCGGGCCAGCGTCCGGAGTAGAGGGCCGCGTCGGGTCCGGGCGCGTAGGGCGCCCCGCCGGGGATCCCCAGCGCTGACCAGTAGGCGTTGCACCCCCCGCCCCGGATCTCGGCATGGGCCCGCCCCGCCGACGGGGCGAGGTTGGCCGACCCCCCGGGGGCGCTGGAGCCACGGACCGCTCCCACCTCCACCACATCGATGGAACCGCACCACCCCAAGGCCCCGTCGGTCCCGGCGTCGTACCATCCTTCGGCGCCGGACTCGAAGCCCTGATGCCAGGTCTGGAAGGTGGCCGCCGCCGCGGCGGCGCTCGAGGCGAGGGGGGCGCCGGGGCCACCGGGGGTCTGGGCGGCGGTGGGAAGGTCCGGGCCGCACGCCGACAGGGCGACGGCCACGGCGGCCGCAAGTACGGGCCGGCCGGGACGGAGCGGTGCGGCAGGACGGGCCGGCCAGGGGGTCCACCGGGCCGGATGAGTGGCGAAGGGGCGCATGGATTCTCCTCGGGTCGAGGGGGTCGGAAGGAGCGTGCGATGGTCCTCTTTCGGGGACGGCCCCATATTCGCCCGCCCCCCTCAACGCGACGTCAACGCGCCCCGAGCCGACGACCTGATGCCGGATGGACCGCCCGCCAGGACGGAGCTTCGCCTCCTCGGGGGAGCTGCCCTCTTCCACGAGGACGCTCCGGTGGAGGGGCCGGCGGCCCGCCGTCATCCCCGGGCCCTCCTGGCCCTCCTGGCCACGGCTCCTTCCGGCACTCTGAGCCGGGCGAAGGCGCTGGGGCTCCTCTGGCCCGAGACGGACGAATCCACGGCCCGCAACCGCCTGACCTCGACCCTCTATCCGCTGAGGCAGGCCATGGGGGCCGAGGCCGTCGTCTCCGCCGCCGGGCAGCTCCGCCTGGACCGGGCCCTGGTCTCCTGCGACCTGTGGCGCTTTCGCGAAGCACTGGACCGGGGCGATCCCCGCGCCGCCGCCGAGGGCTACAGGGGGCCCTTCCTCGACGGCTTCTACCTGGAGGGCAACCCCGCCTTCGAGGAGTACGTGGAGCTGGAACGCCACCGCCTCCACCGGGCCTGGCGGGAGGCGGTGGAGTCCCTGGCCCGGGCCGCCACCGAAGCCGGACGCCACACGGAGGCCGTCCGCTGGTGGGAGACGCTGAGTCGGGCCGACCTGCTGGACTCGTCGGTACACTCCGGGCTGGTCCGGGCTCACCTCGCCGCCGGGAACCCGGCCGCCGCCCTGCGGGCCGGCGAGGCCCACGTCCGGCGACTGCGGGAGGAATTGGGGATGGAGCCCGGGGAGTCCTTCGCCGCGCTCCTGGCGGAGGTCGCTTCCGCCGGCTCCCGCAGCGGGGTCGCTCCTGGGACTCCCCCCCTCGACCCGCGCCCCGGAGTGGCCGTCCTTCCCTTCCGGAGCGTCGGGGAGGAGAACGCGCCCTTCGCCGACGGGCTTCACGGCGGGATCCTCACCCGCCTCTCCGAGCTGGCGGGCCTCTCGGTCATCGCCCGGGGCTCCCTGGAGCGCTTCCGGGACACCGACGAGCCGGCCTCCGCAGTGGGGGCGGCGCTGGGGGTGGAGTGGACGCTGGAGGGGGAGGTGCAGGTGGCGGAGGGCGCCTTCGAGGTGAACGTCCGACTGGTCCACGCCCCGGACGACCGGGTGGTCTGGGGCCGGAGCTGGAGCGGCTCCTTCTCCGCCGACACGGTCTTCGGAGCCCAGGCCGACATCGCCCACGGCGTCGTGGCCAGCCTCCCGCTGGCCCCGAGCCCCGGCGAGCGACTCCTCCTGGCCCAACGGCCCACGGAGAGCCTCGATGCCTTCCGCCTGGCCAGCCAGGGGCGCAGGCACCTGGAGCGTCGCACCCGGGAGGAGATGGAGCGGGCCGTGGCCTGCTTCGCAGAGGCTCTGGAGCGGGATCCGGACTTCGCCCCGGCCCGAGTGGGACTCGCCGATGCTCTGGGGCTCCTCCACAGCTACGGATTCCGCGACGTGTCCGTCCTGCCCCGGGTGGAGGCGGCCCTGGTGGAGGCGCTGGAAGCCGCGCCCTGGTCCGCCGAGGCCCACGCGGCGCTGGGCCGGCTCCGGGGGCAGCAGCGCCGCGCCGGTGACGCCAGCCGCCACATGCGTCGGGCGATCGAGCTGCAGCCCGGCTACGCCGAGGCCCACAACTGGGCGGCGGTGGGACACCTGGTCGATGGCGACCGCCTCGAGGCCCTGGCCAGCGCCCGACGCGCCGTCTCCCTCAACCCCCTCTCCCCCGAGGTGATCTACAACCTGGGGATGGGGCTCCTCGTCAACGGCCATCCCGAGGAGGCGCTGCAGGAGGCCCGCCGGGCCCGGGAGCTCAGTCAGGGCTACGAGAGCGCCCGGTTCCTGGAGGGGATGATCCTCCGGGAGATGGGGCGGGCCGACGCGGCGGCCCAGGCGCTGGAGGGACTCGAGGTCCCCTGGGCCGGGGACGCCCCCCGCACCGTCCTGGCGCTGGCCCGGATCGACCTCGGCGAGAAGAAGGAGGCCCGGAGCCTCGCCGACGAGGTGGCCGACGGCGGGCACCCGTTCGATCAGGGGCTCATCCTGGCCGCCCTCGGGGAGGCCGACGCCGCCTTCGAGGCCTTCGCCCGGGAGTCCTACGAGCGCATGGAGACGGCGGTGACGTACTGGCCCACGGTGGCGCTGCGCCACCTCTTCGCCGACGTCTGGGATCGGCTTCGGGGCGACCCCCGCTACCCCCGCCTGGTGGCGCGCATCGACGGGATGTGGGAGGCGTAGGGCGATTGGCCCGTGCCGCCATCTCCCGCCGGATGTCGTGCTCGTCGGCCCACAGCTCCTGCCACGGACCCCGCCGCCCCCGACGGCTACGACGCCAGGTCGTACAACAGCCGATACCACCGGAGCCGGGCCGGCTCCGGCTCCACCCCGTACGCCCCCAGGAACCGCTCCGACCACACCTCCCCCAGACTCCACCCCACGCTCCAGGTGGCGGCGGCCAGGTCCCACCAGGGATCCGCCACCCCCAATTCCGCCAGGTCCACGAAGCCCACCGCCTCGAAGTCCGGGTCCAGCAGGACGTTGGGTGTGCAGTAGTCCCCATGGCAGACCACGGGCGCCTCGTCGCCGGGCCGGGTCGCCTCGAGCTCCGCCAGCGCCGTGACGGGATTCAGGTGGGCGAACTCCTCGTGCAGGTGATCCTGCCGGACGAGCCCCGCCCCGACCCGCCGCCGGACATGGGCCAGCGCCGCCTCCTGCCGGAAGTCGAAGGGACAGTCCGCCGCCGGGAGGGTGTGGATCCGTCGGAGCCCCCGGGCCAGACCCTCCACGAGGCGCGCTGGATCTCGCTGCACCGACTCGTGCACCCCGTTCACGCCCGGGAGGCCGGCGGTGAGAAGCCACTCCACGGCCCGGGGCGAAGCCTCGGCGTCGGCCTTCGCCTCCCCCCGCCCGTACCCCAGCACCTCCGGGACCGGCAGCCGGCCCCGGGCCCAACGCATCCGGGCCGCCTCCGCCTCCAGCGTGGGTTCGTGGCCCGCCGCCTGGACCTTGAGGTACCGCACCGCCCGGTCCCGGGTGAGGCGCCACGTGGTGGTCTCTGGATGAACGTCCCACACCACCTCCCGGGCCCACCCGCCCAGGCCGGCCGCCAGGGCGTCGGGGGGAGGAAGGGTCGAGGAAGCCCCGGGCATGGAGGCGCTCCGCCGCAGGGTGGACCCCGCCGCCCTCACACCCCCACGAAGCGGTACATGAGCCGGATGAGCCGGTAGGCCTCGTCGGCGTCCCGGGCGGTGTACGCCACGGTGAACCCGTCCACCTTGGACATCCCGGGGATGGACTGGAGGATCTCCACGTGGGTCGTGGATGCGAAGCGCATCCGGATGCGCACCGGCGTTCCCAGCTCCAGGGGGGCCGGCTCCCCCCGCCCCAGACGATCCAGCGCACGATCCACCCCCTCCCGGAGCCGCCGATGCACCACCTCCGGGTGCACCAGGCGGGCCGAGCTCGGGGTCTCCGCTACCTTGGTCGTCACCGTCTCGGTGCCCAGCAGCTCCGAGAGCTCACGGGTGGCCGCCTCGTCTCCGGTGGCGAGGATGACCGGCACCCCCACGCTCCCGGCGAAGGCGGCGTTCATTCCCCCCTCCCCCACCTCCACGTCGTTCAGCCAGAGCCCCTTCACCGAACCCGTCCCGGTATGGGCCAGGAAGCCGTCGGGATCGCCGGCCCGGGCGTGGTAGCCCAGGAAGATGGCGCCGTCGAACCCCGCCTCCAGCCCCTGGACCATCCCCAGCGGCTTGATGGAGCCCTGGATGTAGGTGACCCGGGGATCCAGCTCGGTATGAAGGAGGTTCTGGTGATCGCCGTGGGAATCGTTCACCAGGATCCGGGCGTCGGGATGACGAGCCCAGATCGCCGCGGTGACGGCGTTGACCTCGTCGGTGGCCAGGCGTCGCGCCGTGGCGTAGTCCTTTCCGGAGGACGACGTCATGGCCGGCGTGCCCACGCCGCCGATCCCCTCCCTGTCCACCGAGATGAAGAGGCGGAGGGGGTCCTCCTGGGCGGTCAGGGGCGTCGCCGTCGCCACGGAGGCAAGGGCCACGGCCGCCATGGAGCAGAGGGCCAGCGCCGCGCTCAGGGCGGGGGTCGGGAACCGAGGAAAGGTAGGCATGCGCGGGCATCCCGGACGGGGTGGAGGAGACGGGGGCCGACCATGGGGGCATCCCGCCGTGCGCCGCAACCCGACGGGGCAGCGCTCCCGGGTGCTGGTTCCCTGCGGACCCGGCCTGCCATGCAGGGAGATTTCCCTAGATTGGGGTAGCCCAGTCACTCCGCCATGAAGGAGGATCGGATGCAGCCCGCGTCCCGCCCATGGAGGCGCCCGTCCATCCCGGCCCTCGCCCGGGGTGCCCTCTCCACCGCCGCGCTGAGCCTCGGGGTGGTCTCGTCGGGCGCCCCGCCTCTCCAGGCCCAGACGGCGGCCACGGAGATCGTCTTCGCCTCGGGCCCCGACGACTCGGGTACCGTCCAGCGGCTCCTGGACGCCTTCAACGCCGCCCACCGGGGGGAGATCCAGGTAGTGTGGCGAGAGATGGCACCGGAGAACGACGCCCATCGCCGGGAGCTCATGGACGCCCTGGAGTCGACGCCCGGCGGCATCGACCTCCTGGCCGCCGACGTGATCTGGACCGCCGAGCTGGCCCATGGGGAGCGGGTGGTGGATCTCACGGACCGCTTCTACGACGACTTCCGGCGCGACGCCTTCCTTCCGGCCCCCCTGGAATCGGCCACCTACCGGCTGCGGATCTGGGGGATTCCCTGGTACACGGACGCAGGCCTCCTCTTCTACCGCCGGGACCTGCTGGCGGCCAGCGGCTTCACGGAGCCTCCCGGCACCTGGGACGAGCTGGCCCGAATGGCCCGGACCGTCATGGACGACTCGGGAATCCGCTACGGGTTCGTCTTCCAGGGCGCCCCCTACGAAGGCGGCACCGCCAACGCCGCCGAGTTCATCTGGAGCGCCGGGGGCGACCTCATGACCCCCCGCCTCGCCGTCACCGGGGTCGTCGTGAACGCCGTGACCGAGGTGGACTCGGTGAGCGTGGGGAGCCCGGCGGCGGCCCGGGGGCTGGACATCGCCCGGGAGCTGGTGGCCGACGGGGTGGCGCCGGCGGCGGTGACCGGCTTCCGGGAGCAGGAGACGCTGGACGTCTTCGCTGCCGGGGAGGCCGTCTTCCTGCGGAACTGGCCCTACGCCTACGCGGCGCTCCAGCGGGCGGGACTCGCCGCCCACCGCATCGGCATCGCCCCCATCCCGGCGGCCTCCGGCCCCGACGGGCGGAGCGCCAGCGCCCTGGGCGGGTGGAACCTGATGATCAACGCCTCCTCCAGCGACGCCGAGCAGGAGGCGGCCTGGACCCTCGTCCGCTTCCTGACGGGGGAGGACCAGCAGCGGCTCCGGGCCGCCGAGGCCGGACTCCTCCCGGTCCTCGAAGCGCTCTACCAGGATCCGGATCTGGTGGCGCAGGTCCCGGGCATGGGCGTGGGCGCCCGGGTCTTCGAATCCCAGCTTCGTGCCCGGCCCATCTCGCCCTTCTACGGCGCGGTGTCGGACCGGATCGCCGAGGCCTTCCAGCGGGTCCTCACCGGGGAGTGGACCGGAAGCGAGGCCACGGCCCGTCTCGAGAACGAGCTCCGGGCCATCGTACAGCGGAACCGCTAGCGGCCGGCTGCCGTCCCGGACTCCGCCGGGATCATCCCCTCCCGCTCCCGGGTGGATCCGTCGGGGGTCCACCCCGGGTCACCCCCCATTGGATCCGGCCCCGAGAATCTCCGGTCGAAGTGCCCGGACACCGTTCAACGCCCGCTCGATGTGGTCCATGGTGTTGGAGACGTGGGGCGACAGGCGGAGGCCGCCGGTGGGGGCTCCGGCGATGCCGTGCTCCGCGTAGAGGCGCTGGAAGACGGCGTTTCCGTCTCCCGCCACCCTGGCGATGACCACCCCTCCCGACAGGGCCGGCTCCATGGGCGTCACCAGCGGCACACCCATTTCCCGCATCCCCTCCTTCAACGCCGTGGCCAGCCCTGCCACCCGGGCCTCGATCTCCCGGGGGCCCAGCTCGGCGTGGAGATCCGCCGCCACGCCCATGGCCGCCAGGCAGGCGTCGTCCCGCTGCCCCAGCGACTCGAACTTCCGGGCCCCGGTCAGGTCCGTCTCGGCGTCGTCCCCCCAACCCGGCGCCACCCCGCTGGCCCAGATCTCGGGAACGAGGGCCTCGCGCACGTACAGGATCCCCGCCTCCTTGGGGCCCATGAACCACTTGTGGGAGGAGGAGGTGTAGGTGTCGCACCGCATCTCCCGGAGGTCCAACGCCACGGCCCCCAGGCCCTGGGCCCCGTCTACGTGCACGTGGATGTCCCGGGCGTGTGCCGCGTCGGCGATCTGTCGCACCGGCAGGCGGATGCCGCTCACGTTGGAGATGTGGCTGAAGGCCACGACCCGCGTCCGGTCCGTGAAGGCCGCCAGGAAGGGGTCCACCAGCGCCTGGGCGGAGCGGGGCGCCTCCGGCACCGACACCCTCCGCACCCGGAACCCGTAACGGGCCGCCCGGACCTCCCACGCCACGTGGTTCGTTGGATGGTTCTGGTCCCACACCACCACCTCGTCGCCCTCCCTCAGGGGCAGGCCGGAGTTGACGATGTTGTTGGCCTCCGAGGTGTTCCTAACCAGGGCGATCTCGTCGGGGCTCACGCCGAGCTGGGCGGCGATCTTGCTCCGGGCGTCCTCCAGGAGGTCGCCGAAGCGGGCCCGGTTCTGGAACGAGCAGTCCACGTCGATGTCGTGGGTCAGGCGTGTGACGGTGTCGGCCACGTCCCGTGGCGACGGGCACAGGTTGGCGGCGTTCATGGGAACCCGCTCCTCCCGGAAGTCGAACCGGTCCCGGACCTGGGCCCAGTATCCCTCGTCCCGGGGCCCGTCCCCGGAGAGGAGCGCCCCCGGGGACCGCCCGCCGTCGGCCCCCGTCCGTCCCTCCCCGGGGGCCCGGAGTCCGGTCGCGCCCCGGGGCAGCTCGACGGCGGCCAGCGTGGAGGGGAGCAGGAGGGACGCTGCGGTGACCTCTCGGAGGAAGGTCCGGCGGGAGGGTCGGGTGGACATGAGGACTCCTGGGGCTGGAGGGACCGGCGAGACGCGCCGGCCCGCGGGATCTGCCGGAGCGGCGGCCGAAGGGGGGACGGCCCGGGAGGCCGTTCCCCCGGGGCCGATCCTAGGGCCCGGGCTTCTGCGTGAGCAAGGCGGCCTCAGCCACCTCCTCCCAGCGGGGGCGCCGTGGGTGCGGGCCGCCGGTGGCCGGTACCCTGCTCGTACGCGTACCCCAGCTCCAGCAGGAGGGCCTCCGTGAAGGGGCGGCCCAGGAACTCCAGCCCCAGCGGGAGCCCGTCGGGGGTGAAGCCCGCCGGCACCGTCAGCGCCGGGAAGCCGGTGGCGGGGCTCCAGCCCCGATTGTCTCCCAGACCGTAGAGGTCGTCGGGGGCCGGGTTGGTCAGGACGTCCTCGGCGATGGGCATGGGGGGCGCGTCGAAGGTCAGGTGGACCAGGGCGTCCAGATCCGCGTCCGCCATGGCCCGGAGCACCTCGACCCGGAGCTCCTCCCGGGCGGTCTCGAGAGCCAGATACCCGGGGTCCCCCGTGGTGTGGCCCAGGTATCCCAGCAGCGACGCCTGTCGCCAGGGGATCACCGTCTCCGACAGGAGGATCTCCTGGAGCGTCCGCACCGGCGGGTCCGGAAGCTCCGCCAGGTAGGCGTCGGTGGCCGCCTCGGTCTCGAACACGTTGTTGAGCCGGCCCGGCGCAGGGAGGGTCAGCTCCACGGGCTCCACCACCTCGGCGCCCAGCGCGCGGAGATCCTCCAGCGCCCGGTCGAAGAGGGCCCGGGCCTGGGCGAACTCCGCCTCGTACCCCTCGGGGATCTCCTCCCGCCGGGGCATGACCCCGATGCGCACACCCCGGAGGGCATCGGCCCGGAGCCCGGCGCGATAACTGTCGGGCATCCGACCCACCGCGTAGGCGGTCACGGGATCCAGGGGATCGTAGCCCGCGATGACGTCCAGCACCCGGGCCGCGTCCTCCACGGTGCGGGTCATGGGGCCCATGGTGTCCTGGGAGGGGTTGGCGGGCATGAGCCCGTGGCGGCTCCCCAGGGGCAGGCACGGCCGGAGCCACACCAGGTTGCTCACCGCCGCCGGCCCCCGGACCGATCCGCCCGTGTCCTCCCCGATGCCCACCAGCCCGAAGTTCGCCGCGACCCCCGACGCCGTTCCCCCGGACGATCCGCTGGGGTTTCGGGTGGGGTCGTAGGCGTTACGGATGATCCCGTACGCCGACCCCACGTAGCGCTGGGCGAACTCCCCCATGGTGGTCTTGGCCAGAAGGATGGCCCCGGCGGCCTCGAGGCGACGGACGAGGGTGGCGTCCCGCCCCGATACGAAGCCTTCGAAGATCGCCGAGCCGTAGGTGGTGGGCATCTCCCGGGTCTCCACCTGATCCTTCACGAGGACCGGCACACAGTGGAGCGAGCCCTGGCGCCCCGAGGCCTGCCGTTGTCGGTCCAGGGAGTCGGCCCGCGCCAGCGCCCGGGGGTTCACCTGCTGGATGGCATTCAGCCCCGGTCCCGCGTCGTCGTACGCCTCGATGCGGGCCAGGTAGCCCTCCACCAGCTCCCGGCAGGTCAGGCGTCCGTCGTCCATGGCCTGGTGGACCCCGGCGATGGTGGCCTCCATGAGATCGAAGGCCTGGGCCTGGACGCCGGAGGGCGCGAGTCCGGACCCCGTCCCCAGGAGGAGGAGGATCCAGAGGGGAACCATCAGGGTGTGGAAGGCCGGCATCCGGGACATTCAATCGACCAATCGACGGGAGAGACGAGGGCGTCGGGCCTGGCACCTGGGCCCGTGCAGGGGCGCCAGTATCCGTGGCGGGCGCCCCGGGGGCAAGGCCAGCCCCCCGCCGGGATCGCACGACGCGGCCGGCCTCGGCGAACGATCCACTTGCGAGACGCGCGTGGAGCCATTACCATGGCCTCACGTCGCAATTTTACTGAAGTTTCCTTCCGGAGAGTGTTCTTATGGTACGTCGCTTCTTCTTTGCGGCCGTGGCGGCCGCATTTCTGGCGCAGCCGGCCTTCGCCCAGGCCGCAGATTCGCCGTTCTCCGGCGAGTCCAGCGACTCCGATGACGGTTGGGTCATCCCCAAGGCCGCATTCGGCCTGACGGCGATCGGCGCCGGCGCAGCCCTGGCCATTTCGAATTCCACGAATGCCAGTGCAGCATCCGCCCCCGGCTTCGTCGTTCCGAGCAGCGACTCCTACGGCAACGTGGGTCAGTCCGGCACGGTGGCCTCGCAGCAGGTTCCCGTCCCGGAGCCCGGTACGACCAGCCTCCTCATGGCGGGTCTGTTCGGCCTCCTCGGCGTGGGTGTCCTTCGCCGGAGGAACGCGACGGCCTGACGGCCTCGCAGCACGGGCGGCGCGGATGCGCCGCCTCACCCGGAAGGTGAAAGAGGGGTGGCGCTTCGGCGCCACCCCTCTTTGTCGTCACGGGGGTCCCCTCGTCTCCGCCCCCTCCCGGCGCCGGGACCCTCAATCCCCGTCGGTCATCTCCACCCGGCAGTTGTACTGCGTGAGGGCCTCGATCCCCGACGCCACGTCGAAGGACTGCTTCTGCTCGCTCATGGAGGCCTCGAAGGCATCTTTGAGCTCCCGCCGGCGGATGGCCTCCGTGTAGCGCCGGACGTCCTCGGCGTCGGTGAGGAGGAGGCCCGGGACCCGGGTCAGCGCTCCGTCGTCGTCCTTCGCCACCATGGTGAAGTAGGAGGTGTTGGTGTGCTGGATGATGCCGTTCCGGACATTCTCCGCGGTGACGCGAATGCCCACCACCATGGAGGTGCGGCCGGTGTAGTTCACCCGGGCCTGGAGCGACACCAGGTCGCCCACCTCCACCGGCGCCAGGAAGTGCACACCCTCCACCGCCACCGTGACACAATACGTGCCGGCGTGCTTGGCGGCGCAGGCGTAGGCCACCTTGTCCATGAGAGACAGGAGCTGGCCGCCGTGGATCTTGCCGCCGAAGTTCGCATAGGCGGGGATCATGAGCTCGGTGATGGTGGTGTCCGAGTCGGTGGGTCGCTTGTAGTCGGCAGGCATGACGGGGCAGACGGCGGCAGGAGGGTTCGGGGCGCCGGCGAGTATCGACCGGCGGGTCGGGGGGCGGCAAGGGGACCGGTACCCCGGGACGCCTCCGGGGTACCGGCCTGGGTTGCACCCCCCACCCCTGCCTCCCCACCAGCCTCACCATGGCCCACAACGTTCTCGGCACCGAGCTGCAGGACTGCTCCCACGCACCCCTCACCGGCTTCTACCGGGACGGCTGCTGCCGCACCGGAAGCACCGACGCCGGCGTGCACGTGGTCTGCGCACGGGTCACCGCCGAGTTCCTGGCCTTCTCCCGCTCCAGGGGCAACGACCTGAGCACGCCCCGCCCCGAGTATCGCTTCCCGGGGCTGAAGCCCGGCGATCGATGGTGTCTCTGCGCCGCCCGCTGGGCCGAGGCGCTCCGGGCGGGCGTGGCGCCGCCGGTGATTCTGGAGGCCACCCACATCTCGGCGCTGGAGTTCGCCGACCTGGCGGAGCTGGAGGCCCACGCCTGGTCCGGCGAGCGGTGAGCTCGGGGAGCCCCGGGGCCCCATCCGGTGTACGGCGAGCCATGACCAGACGCCTGCTCCTCCTCGTCCTCCTGGCAGCCGCCGCCTTCTCCCTCCCCCGCCCGGCCCGGGCCCAGTCCGCCGCCGACCTGGTTCGGGGACTCCGGCAGGGGGGCGGGTGGGTCGCCATCCCCATCAACGACGGCACCGGCGGCCTCGCCACCGACACCGTCCCCACCCTGGGCCTCACCCTCGCCGGGTGCTTCACCATCTGGGACGGTCACTCGGGGGAGTGGACCATCGACGCCCAGGATCCCCTGAACGGCGGCCGTCTGGAGGCGGTGGCCCGCCCGGGTCAGGGCGTCCCCTTCACCTACGAGACGGGCAGCCGGTCGCTCCTGGAGGTGCAGGTCCGCTGGAGCGAGCCCCGGGACACGGTCCTCCAGGTGTGGGTGGGGCTGGCGGGGATGCCGTCGGGACGGGACGCCTGCACGCCGGCGTACGGAGGACGCTAGCTTCTCGCATCGCCCCCCAACCTGGAGCCCCCATGAAGAAGCGCAGGAGCGCGAAGGACTTTCCCCAGGAGATCCTCAAGCTGTTCGACGGCTACGTCCACGGCTTCACCACACGGCGGGACTTCCTGGAGGGAGCCGCCAAGGTGCTGGGGGGCGGCGCCGCAGCCCTGGGGGCCCTGGAAGCCCTCGAGCCCGAATACGCGTGGGCCGAGCAGGTCCCCGCCGACGACGCCCGCATCCGTCAGGAATACGTCACCTACCCGTCCCCCGACGGCTCGGGGGAGATCCGAGGCTACCTGGCCGTCCCCGCCGGCGCCACCGGCCCGCTCCCCGGGGTCCTGGTCATCCACGAGAACCGGGGGCTGAACCCCTACATCGAAGACGTGGTGCGCCGCTTCGCCGCCGCCGACTTCGTGGCGCTGGGACCCGACGCCCTCACGCCCCTGGGGGGATATCCCGGCAACGACGAGGAGGGCCGGGCCCTGCAGCGCCAGCTCGACAGGGACGTGATGATGGAGGACTGGGTGGCGGGCTTCAGGTTTCTCCGGGGTCACGAGGCCACCACGGACCGCATCGGCGCCGTGGGCTTCTGCTACGGCGGCGGGGTGGTGAACCAGCTGGCGGTGCGCCTCCCGGAGCTGGGCGCCGGGGTGCCCTTCTACGGGTCGGCACCGGATCTGGAGGACGTTCCCCGGATCCAGGCGCCCCTGATGATCCAGCTCGCGGGGCTGGACGATCGGGTGAACGCCGGCTACCCCGACTACCAGGCGGCGCTGGAGCGGCACGGCAAGGACTTCACCGTCCACGTCTACGAGGGTGTGAACCACGGCTTCCACAACGATACCACCCCCCGCTACGACGAGGACGCGGCCATGCTCGCACAGGAACGGACCATCGCCTTCTTCGACGAGCATCTCCGGCGGTAGCGCCCCGGTCCCCTCCCTCTCCCGATGCTTGCGTCTCGGAGGATCCCCCTCCTGATCGCCCTGGGGGGCGTCGTGGCCCTCTGCCTCTGGCAGCTCCTGGACGACGAGGCGGGGATCACACGGGAGACCTTCCGCGTCGGCGACACCCCGGCGGCGGTCTACCGGAAGGACGGGGCCGGCCCCGCCCCGGTGGTCCTGGTGGCCCATGGCTTCGCCGGGTCCCAGCGGCTCATGGAGCCCTTGGCGTTGGCGCTGGCGGGCCGGGGGTACGTGGTGGTCACCTGGGATTTCCTGGGCCACGGACGCCATCCCCGGCCCCTCCGGGGCGATCTACAGGCACAGGACGGCACGCCGGCCCTCCTCATGCGTCAGACCGGTGAGGTGGCCCGGGCGGCGCTGACGCTTCCCGGCGTCCAGGGCGGGCCGGCGCTGG
This sequence comes from Gemmatimonadota bacterium, assembly GCA_037382905.1. Classification (GTDB taxonomy): domain Bacteria; phylum Gemmatimonadota; class Gemmatimonadetes; order Longimicrobiales; family Gaopeijiaceae; genus Gaopeijia. The sequence continues at coordinate 15,587 of JARRPL010000025.1, forward strand.
CAGGCCACTCCATGGCCACCAACGTCCTGGTCCGCTACGCCCAGGAGGGAGAGGTGCCGGTGGACGCCACCGTGGGCATCTCCATGTTCGCGCCCACGGTGGACTCGGTCTCGCCCTCCAACCTCCTGGCGGTGGTGGGAGCGCTGGAATCCCGCCTGATCACGGAGGCCCGCCGGGTGGTGGCCATGGTGGCGGGGATGGAGCCGGCCGGCGTGGAGCCCTTCACCACCTACGGGGACCCGGACGACGGGACGGCCCGACGGCTCGCCGTGGCTCCCCGGGTGGAGCATGTAGGGGTGCTCTACAGCGCCACCACCTTGGACGAGACGGTAGGATGGCTGGAGGGGGTCTTCGACAGGGACGGAGCCCGTCCCGGAGAACCGGTCCGGGCCCACGGCCGCGGCCTCTGGATCGCCCTCCTCATGGCCTCCGTATTCCTCCTGGCCCGTCCGCTGGCGGGGTGGCTCCCCCGGGTCACCCGCCTCCCCGGCGGCGCCGACGCCTCCTGGCGCCGTCTCCTGCTGGTGTCGGGCCTCCCGGCCCTCCTGACCCCCCTGCTGCTCCGCGTCGTCCCCACGGGATTCCTTCCGGTGGTGGTGGGGGACTACGTGGCGGTGCACTTCTTCACCTACGGGCTCCTGTCGGGAGTGCTCCTCTGGTGGACGGGAGGGAGGCCTGCACTGGGCTCGCTCCTGGACGCCGTCCCCGGTGGAGGGCGCAGCCTGGGGACCATCCTGGCGGGTGCCGGGCTCATGGTGGCCTTCTTCCTGGTGGCGGTGGCCTGGCCGCTGGACCGCTTCTTCACGGCCTTCATTCCGGTGGCGGAACGCTGGCCCCTGCTCCTGGCGGTCCTGGCGGGCACCCTTCCCTACTTCGTGGTGGACGAGTGGCTCACCCGGGGGCCCCGGGCCCGCAGGGGCGCCTATCCCTTCACCAAGCTCCTCTTCCTCCTGTCCCTGGGGTTGGCGGTGGCGCTGGACTTCCAGGACCTCTTCTTCCTGGTCCTCATCATCCCCCTCATCCTGGTCTTCTTCGGGATCCACGGCCTCCTGAGCCGCTGGGCCTACCGCGCCACCGGCTCTCCCCTGGTGGCGGGACTCGGAAACGCCGTGGCCTTCGCCTGGGCCCTGGCGGTGACCTTCCCCCTCTACGCCGGCGGGTGAGGATCGGCCGGCGCCTCGGTGCCGGGACACGAACGCAAGGAGAATTCCCACGAGGTCGTCGGGAATATCCCTACGGCGCTCCAGCTGCGGATTCGCCATTCATGCCCTGGGTGAGAAGCCTCTCCCACCCGAGGGGCACCGCCTCCGAGTTCGATCGCACCACGGCTCCCCGAGAGCCGTAACCAATAGCGGGATTCCACCGGGCGTCGGCGTCCGGGTGCGAGCGGCGGCCCTGAGGAGCGACGAACTCATGGAGGCATCGACCCGGGCCTACGGCCCCGCCGGACGCCCCAGCCCCGTCCACTGGTTCACCGGAGACGAAGGCCTCGCGGGCCGCATTGCCCTGTCCTGGGCCCTGGCCGGCGGCCTCGGCCTGGAGGCCATCCTGGTGGTCACCACCGTGGTCTCCGGCGCCGCCGAGTCGGCCCTCGACGTGTTCACCGCCACCCTGATCTTCACGGTGGGGGCGGGGGGAGGATTCATCCACGGAGCCCTCCTTGGACTCACGGGCCGGCCCCAGGGGGTGTCGGTGGGCCGGGCGCTGCGGGGGATCGAAGTGGCGGCCTTCGCGGCCCTTCCCCTGGGGATCTTCGCGTGGATGGCCGCCCTGTGGATCTCCCTCACGGGCTCGTCGCTGGCCGGCGGGGACCGGAGCATGCTCCTCATGGCCGCCGCCGGCTGGGGCATCTTCCTGACGCTGGCGGTCTGGGGGCTGGCCGAGGGGATTGCCGGCCTCGGACACGCCCTGGAACGGTGGCCCGAACGCCGACCGGGTGTGATCCTGGTGCTCGCCCTCTTCCTGACGCTCCTGGTGGCCTTCCTCCGGGTCCGCCCCGAGATCTGGTTCACGGACCTCCGGGTGTCGGAGCTGGGGGCGGTGCTCCTGGCCGTGGGCGCCACCGTCTGGATCGGCATCCCCGTCGTGGGCGTCGTCCTGAACCGCGTGCACCACTGGCGGGGCGACCCCGCTGTCCTGGAGGGCTGAGGGCCCCGGCACCGGCGGTCCCGTGCGGGACGGGTGGGGGTCGCCGCAGGACCCGGGCGATCGCAGGACCCGGGCGATCCCTTCCTAGTTTCCGGAGGGCCCGGGCGTCGGCTTCAACCGGGCATCCAGCCGCTCCACGGCCTCACGCAGCTTCGCCTCCTCGGCTTCGGTGAGCTCCCCGGCCCGGCTCTCCAGGGCCTCCTGCAACTCACCCCGGACCTCCATCAGGACCCGGTCCAGGCTCCGGGCCTCCGCCGCCATGGCCTCGGCCATGTCGGCGTCCACGGCCCGCTGGATCTCCACCACCCGCTGGATCTTCACCTCCACCGGCTCCCGGTCGTCCTGGTCGGCGAACCCGGCGGAGTGGCCGGACCGGACGCCCTGGTTGGCGAGGGCGACCCCGATGGCCAGAAGAGCACCGAGGACGGCTGCGGCGACGGGAAGTGCGAAGGGACGACGCATGGGGGGACTCCGGTTCGGGGAATCGTTCACTGAATCCTACGGGCCGCTCCCGGGACGGGTTTCAGCCCGCTCCGACCACCCGCTCCGCCACCAGGCTGGCCCGGCGCCCTCTCGACTCCTAACGTCCCCCGACGACGTGTACCGCCCCGGGCACCCGAGCTCTTGCATCTTCCCGCCATGACCCCCACGACCCACCGCCCCGCACCGCCGACGCCGGGCCTTCTCCGGCCCCTGGTCCTCGTGCTCCTTCTGGTTGCCGGCCCCGCGGCGGGCCAGGAACCGCCCTGGGACTGGTCCGAGGAACGGGTCCTGGACGCCGTCAACCAGGTCCGTGCCGGCCGTGACCTCACGCCCGCCGCCTGGCCCGGCGGCGCCCGGGTGGCGGTCCTCCTCTCCTTCGACGTGGACAACGAGACGGTCCACGGTCTTCGGGACGGCGAGGTGAGCATCGGCCCCCTTTCGGAGGGCGAGTACGGGTCCCGTCGGGCCCTTCCCCGGGTCCTGGAGCTCCTTGCCGACGAGGAGGTCCCGGCCTCCTTCTTCTTCCCGGCGTGGAGCCTCAAGATCGCGCCGGGGCAGGCGGAGCGGATCCAGTCGGCGGAGGAGGAGCACGAGATCGCCGTGCACGGGTGGATCCACGAGCGGAACGCCACGCTGGACGCCGCCACCGAGCGCCGCCTCCTGGAGCAGGCCGTGTCGGCTCTCACCGAGATCACCGGGGAGCGCCCCGTGGGCTACCGGGCGCCGTCGTGGAACCTCAGCCCCAACACCCTGGACATCGTCCGGGAGCTGGGATTCCTCTACGAAAGCTCCCTCATGGCCGACGACCGCCCCTACGAGATCCTGGCCCGGGGCGAGCCCACCGGGCTTGTGGAGCTCCCGGTGAGCTGGAAGCTGGACGACGCGCCCCTCTTCAACCCCCTCGGAGCCCGGTACGCGAATCCCCGGGAGGTGATGCAGGTCTGGATGGACGCCTTCGACGTGGCCTGGGAGGAGGAGACGATGTTCCTGCTCACCATGCACCCCCACGTCATCGGCCACCGCTCCCGCATCGTGGCCCTCCGGGGGCTCATCGAACACATGAAGTCCAGGGGCGACGTCTGGTTCGGCACCCACGAGGAGGCGGCCCGGTGGGTGCGGCAGCAGGCCGGGATGGGGCCGGGAGGAGGCCCGTGAGCCTGGTCCACCTGAAGCTGTACGGCCTCACCGCCGCCGCCTTCTTCGCCATCGACCTGGTCTGGCTGGGGGTGGTGGCGGTGCGCTTCTACGATCGCCACCTGGGACCCCTCCTCCGGGAGGACGTGGTCTGGAGCGCCGCCATCCCCTTCTATCTCCTCTACATCGCCGGCATCCTGGTCTTCGCCGTGCTCCCGGGTCTGGATGTGGGGTCGGTGGGCCGGGCCGCGGCGCTGGGCGCCTTCTTCGGACTGGTGGCCTACGCCACCTTCGACCTCACCTCCATGGCCCTGATCCGGGGCTTCGGCTGGACGGTGGTGGCGGTGGACCTGGCCTGGGGCACCGTCCTCACCGCCACCGTGTCGACGGTGGGGTTCTACGCCGGACGGTGGCTGGGGCTGGGGCCCACCTGACTCAGCCCCCGGCCGCCTCCTCCCACTCCGCCGGGGTGGCCTCCGACCGCTGGTACTCCATGAGCATGACCCAGCGGCCGTCCTTCCTGACCAGAAGGGCCTCGAAGTGGACGAGGGCGTCCGACGCCGCGGCGCCTTCCGGGTTCGGCCCCGTGGGCTCGGCCCGGTAGCGGAAGATCCCGGTCTCGTGGGCGGTGGTGGGACTCAGGCGACGGGCCGTGATGCGGAAGTCGACCGGGGTCGAGAGGGCCAGCAGCGCCACCACCAGCCAGACCGGGCCCGGACGGCCCTGGGCGGCGAGGGGCCGGCTCATCGAGGTACCCCCATCCCCGGCGTCCAGCGGAGCCCCAGCGCCTCCAGCCGCTCGGCGAAGGCGGGAACCGCCTCCTCCACCAGGCGGGTGAGCTCCGGCCGGAGCGCATCCCACTCGCTCCGGGCGATCGCCAACTGCTCCCGGTGCGTTTCCGTGGGCCCGTAGCTGGACTGGAGGCTTCCGCCCACCGCGCCGTTCAACCGGCCCATGATCCCGGGCATTCCCGGCTCCCGGCGCCGCGGCCGGGTGGGGTCGCCGCTGAGGGCCTCCCGGGCGTCCATGAGTTGGAGCTCCAGATCACGGGCCTCCTGCCGGAGCACCGGCGTGCCGGCAGGATCCCTCAGGAGGACGTTCTTCATGGCGGCCACCGCCTCCATGGCCTCGTCCAGCGCGCTGCTGGCCCCCATGACCCGGCGCTGCAGCTCTCCCGCCTCCTGCTGGAACGCCAGCGTGGCGGCACGATCCGGCAGGGGCAACGCGTACTGACCCAGCGCCTGGACCTCGAAGGGCACCGGCCCCGCCATGAGGGCGAACTCGCCCCGGTGGAAGGTGGAAAGCTCCACGGTGTAGCGGCCCGGCACCGCCAACGGGCCCGTGCCGTCCGCCCCGGTGTCGGCGGTCACCGGCGTGAAGCCCGGGTAGCGCAGGTCCCAGGTCACCCGATGGATTCCCTGGGTGGTGGGTCCCATCACCCGGCGGACGACCTGCCGGTCGGCGTCCCGGATGGTGAGGACCACCGCCGGGTCCTCTTCCCGGTCCTCGGCCCGGAATTCCTCCCAGGAGGGATAGGGGTTGTCACCCCCGGCCTCGGCGGCCTCCCGCTCCCGGGACTGTCGCTCCGCCTCCAGCGTCCGGAGGCCCTCCGCAAGACGGTAGGTGAAGCGGGCCCCGTACTCCGGGTTGTCGTCCACGTGGTAGTCCGCTCCCTGGAAGCCTTTCCGGGTGTCGCCAGGGTAGAACCCCGGGATCCCCAGCGCCGTGGACCGAGGGTAGGCCAGCGCCGGGGCGACCGGGAAGATGTCGGCGCCCCCGTCCAGGACCGCCGCGTCGATCTCCCGCAGAGGAGCGTAGTCGTCCACGATCCAGAAGCCCCGGCCGAAGGAGGCGGCCACCAGGTCCTCGGCCTCCCGCTGGATCACCAGGTCCCGCATGGCCACGGTGGGCAGACCGGCGTCCAGCTTCACCCAGCGCTCCCCCTCGTTCCGGGTGACCCAGATCCCGAACTCGGTCCCCACGAAGAGCAGTCCCGGCTCCACGTGGTCCTGGACGATGGCGTAGGTGCTCCCCCGCTCCGGCAGATCGCCGGCGACGGAGGTCCAGCTCCGCCCCCGGTCCCGGCTCACGAAGAGGTAGGGCCGGAAATCACCCTGCTTGTGGGCGTTGAGGGCCAGGTAGACGGTGTTGGCGTCGTGGAGCGACGCCTCGATGTCGTTGACGTAGGTGAGGTCCGGCACACCCGGGATCTCTTCCACCGAGCGCCAGGTGACGCCCCCGTCCTCGCTGATGCTGACGAGGCCGTCGTCGGCCCCGGTGTAGAGAAGCCCCTCCACCAGGGGAGACTCGGAGACGGCGGTGAGATTGCCGTACTGGGAGGTGGAGGCGTTCTTCGCCACCGCGTCCACGCTCCAGATGCGGCCCATGACCTCCAGGGCGTTCCGGTCCAGACCCCGGGTCAGGTTCCCGGAGACGGCCCGCCACGAGTCCCCCCGGTCGTCGCTCCGGAAGAGGAACTGGGCACCGTAGTAGAGCCGCGCCGGATCGTGGGGCGAGACGAGGATGGGGGAGTCCCAGTTGAAGACCAGCGGCGGCCCGTCCGCCGGCGTCCGGGGCGCGATGCCGATGGCCTCGCCGGAGCGGTGGTCGTAGCGCACCAGCCCCCCGTTCTGGGACTGGGAGTAGACGACGTCGGGGTTTGTGGGGTCCACCGCCGGGCCGAAGCCGTCGCCGAAGGTGGTGACGAACCAATCCGCCTCCCGGATCCCGTGGGTGCTCATGGT
>JARRPL010000026.1:0-17703 GCA_037382905.1 Gemmatimonadota bacterium
CGCCGGGCCGGGCCCGCGCCGTTCATCCGGAAGGGCTCCGGTCCCGTCGCCTCCGTCACCTCCAGGACTTCGTGGTCCTTCACGGCAACCCCGGCTCTCCGGGCCACGGCCTGGCCGGTGATCCCCTCATCGTCCGTAAAGAGGACCGTGGTGACCCCCGCCTTCTCGAGGTCGGCGAACGTCGTGGCGACGTCGGTGGCGGGAGCGTTCTCGAGGCCGATCATCCCCAGGTAGGTCAGGGGGTCCCGAAGATCCGCGGTGCGGGCGGCGTTCGGATGGAGGGCAAAGGCGATCACCCGATATCCCTCGGCGGCCAAGGTCCTGGAGTCGGCCAGGATTCTGCTGCGACCTTCGGCGTCGAGGTTCCGGGGTCCCCGGGGCCCGCTGGTGCTCCGACAGCGGGCGAGGACGGCGTCGACGTCGCCTCGGACGAAGGCCGACGAGCCCGTCTCTCCGCGGCGGAACGTCGCGCTCATGGGGTGGTCCGGATCCGGCGGAACCACGGCCACGACGGGGGCGGACCGGAGGAGATGCCAGGGATCCATCCCGGCGATCCGAACGAGGTCCCAGAGAGCACGGTTCGTCAGGTCCCGGTCGGTCCCATCGGTGCCGGGCGCCCGTTCCAGCGTCAGGGCCACAGCCCTCAGAAGCCCGTCCACCTCCGCCTTGGCCTCCGGGGCGGCGGGCACCATCTCCAGTTCGGGCCGCTCCTCCGTCCCCGATTCCACCGCCGTCGCCACCGCGGAGGGGGTCACGATCCGCGTGGCTCGAGGCGGACCCGACGTCAGGGTTCCCACCACGTCGGCACATACGACCGTCGCCGTACCGAGACCTTCGATGGCTCCCGACCGCCGGACCACCACGCGGCGCCGGGCCATCCGATGGATGGCGATGGTCAGGGCCAGTGCGGTGACGATGGGCAGGGCCTCCGGGACCGCCGCCAGACAGAGGGCGATCCCGGCCTCCAGCAGTCGGGTGAGCTCCTGGTCCCGGATCAGTCCGACGACCAGGACCACCCCGGCCCACCCCAGGGCCATCCATCCCATGCGGCGTCCCACGCCCTCGATGCGTGACTCCAGGGGGGTCATCCGGCGTTCCAGCGCGCGGCTCGCCCGTCCGAGTCGACTCGCGGCGGTGGAGGTGCCGGTGGCCGTCACCACGGCCCGAGCCCGTCCCTGGCTGAGGGTCGAGCCGAAGAAGAGCATGGACCTTCGGCCCTGGAGGGGCGTGCCGGCCGACGGCGGTGGATCCACGGCCTTCTCCACCGGCTTGGCACTCCCCGTGAGAAACTCCTCTTCGGCACGTACCCCCGTGGCGCGGATGAGGCGGGCGTCGGCGGGGACCCGCTGGCCCGCCACCACGTCGATCACGTCGCCGGGAACCAGGCGCGAGGCGTCGATCCGTACGGACCCACCATCCCGGAGGACGACGGCCTCCTCCTGACGGTTCCGGAGGAGGATGTCGATGAATCGGCGCCCCTTGAGCTCCGCCCGGAGCCCGAGAAGGACGTTCACCACCAGGACCAGCCCGACGACGGCGGCCTCCAGGGTACGGCCGGTGATCAGAGCCAGAGCGACGGCCGTCAGCAGGAGGAGGACCACGACGCTCCGGAGCTGTCCGGCGAGGATAGCCGAGACCGGCTTGAGTCGGGCCGCCGACAGGCGATTCGGCCCCAGCATCTCCAGACGCCGGGCGGCCTCGTCCTCCGGCAGCCCCTGTTCCGAGGAGACCAACCGATCCAGGACGACATGAAGCGGCGCGGCATACAGCGGCAGCCTCGCCTGACCGGTCCGCCGCGGATCGCGGGCTCCCGGATATCGTTCCGTCACGTGGTCACCTCCTGGAGAGGCCGAACAATAGGCCCGCTTCTGGCCCTTCGCACCCTTCGAGCACCCCGAAGGATCCCCCGGAGTCGCAGTCGGCTTCCTGGGTGTCGCATGCCCGCCTGCACCGGGAGGAAGCGGCGCCAACCCACCCGATGGAGCGGAAGAACGGATGGACGTGCCGGGAGGATCCGGACCAGAGTGTGGGGCTCCGGCCGTCGGGTGGCGCCGCTACGAGATCGGGTTCCGGTGCGGCTTCCCTGGTCGTGTCTCAGACCACCACCCGGATCCAGCGGCTGATCCTCCTCTGGATTCCCCCGTAGTCCGGGAAGAGGGCCTCCAGCTCGTCCAGGTCGTCGATCCACTCCGACAGACCGGCGATGACCAGCAGGTCCGGAAGGCCGAAGAGGGCCGAGAATCCAGACACCACCAGCGCCACCTCGCCGTCCAGCACCATGCTCCGGTTGTTCTGGTTGTGAGACCCGATGGAGAAGAAGATGGCGAGGCGGGAGCGCGTCTCGGGTGAAAGCCCCGACGCGTAGTCCACGAGGATCTCACGGGTCGGCGGAAGCAGGTGGTCCGCCATGATGCGGTAGTCGAGGTACTCACCCCGGGCCAGCGACTGGTTCCGCCGGGCCAGCTCCCGGAAGTAGATGTCCAGCGGAAGGGCCACTTCGGGTCTGGAGAGGAGCTCGTCCCACGCCTCCCGGGTGGCGAAGTAGTTCGCCTTCATGTGGAGCTTCGGCGATCGGCCGTCGTCCTCGATGCCGCCAGTCCCCTGGTCCGGGGGCTCGATGGAGGCGGCCGCTTCCTCGAGGCGGGCGATGACGTCGGGGTGGAAGCCGTACAACTCCCGGAGCCACGGCGTGTCCTCCAACGCCGACACGAAGGCCCGGAGCTTCAGCGGCACGTCGTTGACCGGCAACTCGGAGTCGTACAACCCCACCTTGAGGAGGCCCCCTTCCCGGGTGATCTCCCTGTCCAGCACCTGGCTCGCCACGACCATCCGTCCCAGGACATCCCGCGCTCGGGACATCTGGGGAAACTGCGAGCTGGGTGCGTTGGCGATGGCGGGAGCGATGAGGAGGGATCGGCCGCCTCGAAGCGCGTGGCCCAGGAGCATGGAGGCCCAGAAGTGGGATCCCCAGATGGAGTCGGGCACCTTGATGACCGACCCCGGGGGCATGAGGGTGTAGAGGGTGGCCTTGAACAGGGTGACGGGCTTGGAGCGGAAGCCGGTCTGGTTCTGGAGCTGCATGTCCTGGCCCCAGTCCCCCACCGCCGCCAGCGTGTCTTCGACCATGCGGGCGTAACCCTCCACCACGGTTCGGGGGCGCAGCTCCCAGGGGATGTCCCGGTCTGCCAGCCCCTGATTCAGGAGCAGGGTGCGTGCCGCGTTCTTCAGCGACAGGAGTACCGGCCCCTGGACCATCATGGAGCGGTCCTCCCAGGAGGCCCCGACATAGTGCTCCCCGACCCCCATGCCGGTGAAGATGGCCATGCCCTCGTAGGGGTCCTCCTCGGTGACGTCGTAGAAGGCGATCTTGCGGTGGTCTCGGATCACCACGTCCGGGAGCCCCATGAAGAAGGGGAAGACCTCGTCGGTCCAGAACGAGGGGTCCGCCGGGTTGGTGACGTTGACGTGGACCTTCACGAGGTTCTCGATCCACCCCTCCTGGAACTGCAGTGCCTGGGACTGCATGAGCCGGGAGTTGGCGACGGCGAATCGAAGCTCCGTCTGGAGCGACGCGATGGAATCCTCCCACGCCTCGAATCCGTCGGGCAGCTCGATCTCGTGGTGCAGCGGATCCTGGAGCAGATCGAGCCAGAGCCGGCATCCGTTGGCCTGGAAATACAGTTGATCGATGAAGACCAGGTACTGGGGGATCTTGCCCGTCTCGTCGTAGGCTTCAACCCGGTCGATGAGGGTTCGCAGGTAGGACCCCGTCGTCTGCCGGAAGCCTTCTTCGTCCGGGTTCCCCTCTGCGTCGTAGCCCCGGAAGTCGTGGATCCAGAGGACGTGGTAGTCCTCCGCCTCGTGGATCATCCGGGTCAGCTCGGCGTTGAACTGGTCGTTCTCGATGTACCAGCGCTTGTTCCCCCGGGTGAAACGCTGCCCGGTGATGCGCTCCACGAGGGAGTTCAGCTCGTCCTGCTCGTCGTGTTGCTCCGGCTTCAGCGCCAGCTGCAACGGGAGCCACACGAACCGCGAGTCTCCCCACGCCTCCCGGTTCTCCCGGCGGATCTCCTCGACCAGGTCCAGGAGCTGGGCGAAGGTCCAGGTGGTTGCTCTCAGCTGGGCGAAGTCGAGGTCCGTCTCCCGGGACAGCCACTCGTAGAATTCCCCGGAGGCGGCGGCCCCCAGTCCGCGAGTCGAGTCCCGGTCCTTCTTCTGACCCAGTAGACGGTCATACGGCAACAGGACCTGCTCCAGGAGAATCTCCCGGGCCTTCGCCGCAGTCTGGATTCCGAACGGGGTGGCCTGGTGGCGAGCCATGCTCCGGCCCGAGGTTGCCACGGAGAAGGCGCGTTCCAGCGCTCGATGGTAGGCCTCCACCTCCTGGACCGGGGAACGGATCGGCTCTCCGGCACCGTTGGAGGGGGTCAGGTGATCCCGCAACTCACCCATACCCTCCACGAAGCGCTGGAGGGAGTTCTCCGGATTCCAGGCCCACTGCTCCGTGAACGGGACCGTGAGCCGGTTCACCCAGCGGGCGGTCGTCCCGGCGTCGGACAGCGCCTCCACCAGCGTCGAATCGGGAATCAGGAAGATGGGTGGCGGCTCGGGATCGGCCAGGGCGATGTGGTCCTGTCGTGGCCGCGTCGTGCCCACGAACGGCTGTCCGATGGGAAGCCGCAGGCCCACGTTGACGGAGTGCCGGCGCCCGGGGAGGTAGTCGATGCGAAGCGCACCGCCGGGGACCAGGATGCCCCCCCTCTGAAGCGGGTGGATCAGGGAGGCGAAGAAGTCGACCTCCCCGTCCCGGGCGTTGAAGTCCGCTCCGAGGGCCAGGCGGAACGCCGGGGAAAACAGCGCTACGCGGGCTCCTCCGTCGACGCCCCCCGCCTCGGAAAAGGTGCCACGACTCCCGACGTAGCCCTCGCCCAACAGGCCCAGGGCCGCCATCATGGGATTCAGGAGATCCCGGTAGACGCCGAGGCTGCCGTAGGTGGTGACCTTGGAGTCGTCTCCCCCGTGGACACCGGCGGAGAAGCCGCCGGACCACCGCCAGACCGGTGGGACCCCCATGGACACCGTGAAGCCGCCCCGGTTGGGTGGGAGGACCGTCTGGGCCAGGAGGGGGCCCGAGTGGAGGGCTGCAAGGGCCGCCAGCCCCGATCCCAGGAGCGCGAGCCGTCTGCCCCGGGTGCGGATGGCGTGTGGCGTGTCCATGACGTCTCCCGCCTCAGAAGAACTGGTATCGGACCCGGAGCATCGCCAGGCGGCCCGTCTCCGGGGCGCCGACGAAGGAGCGGTAGCGGGTATCCAGGAGGTTCGTGACCCCGAGCTGGAGGCTTGCCGCCGTACCGGGAATCCGATATCCGAGGGTCAGGTCCAGGAGGGCGTACGCGTCGATGCAGTCCTCCTGGAATTCATTGACCGGGGCATCCGGAATGCAGCGGGTGCCAGCGAAGTCCGTGGACAGGAACGGATAGGGTCCGGTGTAGCGGAGCCGGACCGCCCCGTTCATGCCGCGAGCGGCGTCCCGGTACGCGAGGCCCAGGGTGGCCTTGTCCGCCGGGGCGTTCAGAGCCAGAGGGCTGCTCCCCTCGATGGGGAACCACTTCTTGCTGACATGGGAGTACGTGGCCCCGAGGGTCCACCGGTCGCCCAGGAGCCACTGGAGCGTGGCGTCCGCGCCCCAGAGGTCCAGGTCACCGACGTTCCGGTAGGTGGCGATGAGGTCGGCGCCGCCGTTCGCCATCTGGGGGACGTCGGAGGATGTGACACCCAGGGGAAGCTGAGCCATGCCGGCGGAGAGACCGGGCACGAGGGTCGCAGCCTCGGCGGTGGCCTGGGCCGTGGCCGCCTCCACACCGAGTCCCAGGCGATCCATCAGGTCCCGGACCCGCGCCGGGACGTAGGCCGAGCCGAGCCATCGCTCCAGTCCGTCGCCGTCCAGGTAGAGGAGCGGCGTTTCCACCACGAGGGGAGACACGAAGTCGTTCAGCTTTCGGTAGTAGACGTCCAGGGAGACCCGCAGGGCGTTGTCGAAGACCCCGGTCCAGCCGGCCTCGAAGGATTCGGTATCCGTCTCCCGGAGAGGGGGAAGGTCCGGGAGATCCAGGGTCGACAGGGGCCGGGGGCCCTCCGACGAGCGATTGACGTCCAGGTACAGGATGTCCACCTCCGAGCCTTCCGGTCGGAGCCCCTGCAGTACCGCCAGGATGTCCGACGGGAGGGGGCTGGCCCGCTGGGTGGCCTCGAGCCCCATCTGCCAGAGGGTGGGCTGATCCACCGGCAGTAGCTGTCCACGGCCCGCCGGGTTGAAGGGGGAACGCATTCCCCGCAGGGTGCCGTCTGCGTTCTGCCAGACGACACCGTCGCGGCCGGTCCCGAAGGCCCGGGTCGAGTAGCCCAGCGAGCCCAGTTCGCCGCCGGCGAAACCCGCCCCGAGGTCCAGGAAGTGATTGAGTGCCGTAGGCGTGGAGAAGGCCTGATTGTAGGCCAGTCGGAAGGCGTGATCTTCGGTGGGCTGGATCACCAGCGCCAGGCGGGGCGAAAAGATCCGGTCCGGGAGGATCGAGTGGGAATCCACGCGGCCGGCGGCGATGAGGTCGATCCTGGACGAGATGGCGGTCTTGGACTGCAGGTAGAGACCCCATTCCCGGATGTCGTTGTCGCCCTCGTAATCGCCGTAGATGGTCCCGCGGCTCACGGGCCGGGTGGAGAAGTGGTCGAAGCCGTAGGTGAAGTCCTGTCGCCCTCCCGCGAGGCTGAAGCCGTTCTGGATCTGGATCACGCCCAGGGAGGAGCGATCGAAGAGCGGGGTTCCGTCCCGGAGCAGGAAGGCTTCCTTGGAATCGTTGAAGTTGACGTACCCCTGGACGGACCAGCGGTCGTAGGTGAATCGGCCCTGCACGAACTGGGTGATCCAGTTCCGGATCTGGGCGGCCCCGAGGCCGGTGAGCTCGATGCCCGTCACGCCGCTCAGGCCGTAGGTCCCCACGAGCGCTCCCCGGTCGGAGAAGCGCCAATCCCCTCTCGCCTCCACCCCGTAGCGACGCGCGTCGTTGTCCCGGCGCCCGATGCGACGGCACGCCGCCTCGGCCTCCTGGACGGAGAGCCCCCGAAGCTCCCGGTCGGCGACGCAGCCGGCGAGATCCGCATCGGCCTCGAGGGCGGCCCGGACCTCGGTGGAGTCGACGTGGGACCATTCCCGACCCCGGAAGAAGTGGCCCGAGAGCTTCACCGCGAATCGGTCGTTCACCCGGTGCGCGGAACGGAACATCCCCTGGAACGCGGAGCGTTCGCCGAAGCCCAGCGACGCGGTGGTCCCGGACTCGTCCAGCGGCGAGCGCTGGATCAGGTGGACCACCCCGTTCGCCGTATTGGGTCCGTACAGTGCCGACCCGGGACCCAGCACCACCTCGATCCGCTCGATGTCCTCGTCGTTCGACGGCAGGAAGTGCAGGTAGTTCACCCGGAGCGCAGGGAGCCCGGCCAGCCGGTAGTCGGCCATCATGTGCAGGGCGCCGGAGAAGATGTTGTTGAAGCCCCGGACCACCACGTTGGACGACTGGATGCCCAGGGTACCGATGTCGACGCCGGGTGAGGCCCTGAGGTGCTCCACCGGTGAAGAAGCGGGCCGCTCCACGATCTCCTGGCGCCGGACGGAGTGACTGGAGCTGGGCGCCGTGATCTCGGTCTCCACCGTCCCCCGGGACGCAGTGACGATGAAGCCGGCGAGCCTGTAGCCCTGGGACTCCAGCGGGAGATTGCGGGTGGTGGTCTGGCCCGGTGAGACGGCGACGCGGTCGAACCGGGCCGGGGCGAAATCGCCGGCCTCCACGAGGATGTCGTAGAGGCCCGCCTCGAGCCGAAGCTCGAAGCTTCCGTCGCTCTCGCTCCTGACCTCCGCCGGAGGCCCTCCCCCGACCACGCGAATCCGCGCCTGGGGCACCGGGGCCAGGGTGGTGGCGTTCACCACCCGACCGGCGACAGCGCCCTGCTGCGCGGCGACCCGCCCACCGACGGGGCCGACGAATACCAGCAGAACAGCCAGGCAGGAGCTCCACCGCATGCCGTTCACGGGAGGCTCTCCGTCCACGTCCGCCAAACCACCTGACGCGTCGAAGATCGCGCACGGGAGCCGTGATCGCTGTCAGGGTGAAGCGGATTCGGTTGTGGGGCACTCACCCCGGACGCGGCCTTCCGGCCCGCCGGAGGGGTCTTGGACTTTCCGAACACCCTGGAGCTGGCGCGGACGAACGGGGGCGTCGTGTGCACCGGGGCCAGGCCCGCCCTAGCTTCCCCCTACGGCACCCATGACCCAGGAGACACCATGTCCGGCCCGGCCTATGGCAGTGACCTTCCGCGAGAATTCCCCCTTGTGGGGCGCCGGGCGGAGCTGGAAAGGCTCTTCAGGATCTTCGGCTCCGCCGGGCCCGGCGGAGCCCTCCGGCTAATTTCCGGGGAGGGCGGCGTGGGCAAGTCGCGCCTCGCCTTCACCGTGACCCACGAGGCGGAACGACGGAGCTGGCAGGTGGTGCGGGGGCGAGCGTATCCCGTGGAACAGGGCGTTCCGTACGCCGTCCTGGCCGACGCCTTCGTGCCCCTCTTCCAGGGGATGGAGCCGGCTACGCTGACGGTCCTTTCCCGGGGCCGGGAGGGTGACCTGAGGCAGCTCTTCCCTGCGCTGGGCGGGGACCTGCCGCAGATGCACAGCGGTCTGGATCCCGATGAATTGCGGACCCGCTTATTCTGGAGCTTCAGCTCTCTCATCCAGCGATTCGTGGAGCGGCAACCCCTGATGGTCCTGCTGGAAGATCTGCATTGGGCCGACCCCTCCTCCCTCGCCCTGATCCACTTCCTGGTTCGGCACATCGATTCGGACCGGTTCCGGATTCTGGCCACCTGCACCGCCGAGGAGCGGAGCCGCAACCCTCGACTCATGGAGATCGAGCGCTCCCTCGAGTCCATCGGGCGTCTCGAACGGATGGATCTGGCTCCCTTCCAGCTCCCGGAGGTGGAGGCGCTTCTCCAGACCGTCTTCGGGCTCTCCGGGGCGCCGATCCAGGAGTTCGCCGAACGCCTGTACGGCTGGACCCAGGGGAACGCGTACTTCGTGGAGCAGACCCTCCGGTCCCTGGTGGAGTCCGGACAGCTCTACGTGCGGGACGGAACCTGGCTGGGCTGGGAAGCCCGGGATCTGGTCCTTCCGTCCACGATCCGTGACGCGATCCTGGTCCGGCTGAGGGATGTCTCACCCGAGGCGCTGGAAGCGGCCGAGGTGATGGCGGTCGTGGGTCGGCCCACCCCCCTGGCCCTCCTGGACGGAGTCCTGGGTCACGACCGGGACAGGATCACCCGGGCTGTGGAGGAGCTGGTGGGCTCGGGGACCGTGGAGGAGGAGGCGGAAGGGAGGCGGCGGCTCCTCCTCAAGTTCCATCACCCCCTCACGCGGGAGACCCTGTACCGCAACCTCAGCCTGGCGCGGCAGCGCTTCCTTCACGGACGGGTGGCGGGGGTCCTGGAAGGCCTCTACGGCGAGGGCGCCGCCGAGCACGCCGACGAGCTGGCGTATCACCTGGCCCGCCAGGCGGGTTCGGGACACGACGGCCGGGCGATCCGCTACCTGGAGCTGGCCGGGGCCGCGGCGCTCCGACGGCACGCCGACGAGGAGGCCACTGCCTATCTCGGAGCGGCACTCCAGGGGGCGGAGGCTCTGGACGGAGAGGAAGATGCCGAGGCGGCGGCCTCGAGGATGCATCGCATCCGTCGCCTCCTGGCCCGGGGGGAGACTCGTATGGGCCGCTACGACGACGCTCGGGCGAGCTGGGAATGGCTCCTGGCCGAGGCCGAGTCGGCCCGGGACGACCGGGCCGCTGCCGAGGCCCTCCGGCATCTGGGACTTCTGTCCTTCTGGCAGGGCCGGGAGGCCGAGGGTCTCGAGTACCTCGGCTCCGCCCGGTTGCGAGTGCCCGACGACGCTCCGGACCTCGCCGCCCGCATCGAGCTGGCCACGGGCGTCACCCTCCAGCAGATCGGCCGGGCGGAGGAGAGCCGAGACCACATCGAGGCCGCGTTGGCGCGGGCCCGAGAGGTCGGCGATCCGGCCCTCCTGGGATGGGTCCACCGGGCTCTGGCGCTGATCTACACCTTCAGCGGCAAGACCGCGGCGGCTCGGGAGCATGCCGCCAGGGCGCTGGAGTTGGGCAAGACGGCGGAGGACGGTCGAGTGGTCTTCTGGGGTCAGTGGGCCATGGCCTCCCTCAAGGGACTCACCGGCGGGCCGTATCCCATGGAGTCGTGGTTGGCGGCGGCCCGACGTTCGGCGAAGGAGCTCGGCTCCCCCGTCATGGAGCTCTTCGTGGACGAGCTGGAGCTGGAGTACCTCTACTTCACCGGGGATTGGGACGGCGCCCTGGCGCTGGGCACCCGGGCGATCCATCTGGCCCGGAATCTGAGCCAGACCACCCTGTTGGTGCGGTTGCTGGTCTGGACATCCGCCGTCTACATCGGACGCGGCGACCTGCAGAAGGCCGAGGCCCTGGTGAACGAGGGCGTGGAGACCGCCGGGGTCCTGGGAAGCTCCCGCCCCCGCGCCGGCGACATTCACATGGCCGTTCCGGCCCTCATCGGAATGGCCACGCTCCGGGTCGCCCAGGGGCGGTTCCAGGAGGCGCTCGACGCCGGCAACGCGGGCCTCGCCATCGCCGAGGCCAGCGGGTACGTCATCTGGGTGCTCCATCTGCTCCCGGTGGTGGGGGAGACCCTCATCCGTATGCGGAGACTGGACGAGGCCGCCGAGCTCCTGGTCCGCCTCGAGGAGGAGGGCCGGAGGACGGACCACCCCCTCAGCCAGGTCTGGGCCGTGGCGGGCAATGCCCTGGTGACCTGGACGTCCGGCGAGCTGGAACTCGGGACGGAGGCGCTCCTGGGAGCGGCCCGGACCATGGACGACATCGGCAACGTGTACGACGCGGCTCGCATACGCAGACAGGCTGCCGGCCGGTTGGCGGAGCTGGGACGTCGTGACGAGGCTCTGGACGAGCTGCGCCGTGCCCACGACGTCTTCGCCGCCCTGGGCGCCGTGCCGGAGCTCACCGCCGCCCGCAAGATGTACGAAGAGCTCGAGAAGGCGCCCCCGCGCTCCAGGAGGGGGGCCACGGAGCCGGCGGCGCAGCTGTCTCCCCGGGAGTGGGAGGTGGCGGAGCGCGTCGCCGCCCGGATGTCCAACAAGGAGATCGCCCGGGAGCTGGGGATCGGCCTCCGGACCGTCACGACCCACTGCACGAACATCTACAAGAAGCTGGAACTGGACGGCGGACCCACCCGGAAGCGGACCCTCCTGGGCGACCTCGTGCGGGAGGGACGGCTGCAACCGCCGACCTGACCCAGGGCCACGGGACGGAGAAGGGGGCGGGTCGGTGGGCCCGGGTCAGCGGCGGGACCAGATGAGGATGACGCCGCACCCCCCGGCGCCCGAATACTGCACCGGTACCTCCACCGGACGGCGATAGACCTCGATCCCGTCCACGTCCTCCGGTCGGATGAGGGAGGTGGCCCACCACGGATCCGGGGCCACCCGGCTCACCACCAGGGACCCGTCGAGGAAGACGTTGTAGGGACATCCACCGAGGGTCGCCATACCTCGGAGGCGGACCCGGCCCTCGTTGTCCACCGACGCTCCGGGCACGGCTCGAAACAGGTCCGCCAGGGTTTGATCCCAGGGCCGTTCCTGGATGGCGGTGCGGTCCATGTGGAATCCGGAGCCCATGGCCCGTCGGGCATAGAATCCGGTGGATTCCAGCCAGAGGCTCTGGCGCTCCACCGTCACCGACAGCGAGTCCATGTCGAAGGGCCGGGGCTGCAGTCGGATCTCCACCTCCACCGGGCCGGCTCCCGTGAGATCGACGGGTCCGTCGAAGAAGGTGAAGAAGCCCAGGGCCTGGGCCTGGAGGTGGGCCGAGCTCACCTCGTCGGCCACCGGGATCCGGAAGACCCCGGCGCCGGTGGTGACCTCGGTCCGGAGCACGTTCCCCAGGGAGTCCACCAGGCTCACGGTGGCCTGGGGGATGGGGGTCCGCCCTTCGCTGGAGAGGACTCGACCCTGGATCATCTGGGCCTGGAGGGGGCGGCCGGCCAGAACCGCCACCGTCAGCGTCAACCCGAGGGTCAGCGCCTGCCGCCCGCTTCGGGTCCCCCAACGTCGGCACCCGGCCTTTCCCGGAGCGCCCCATGGGCTGAGATTCACGAATCTCGTTCCCGGTTCGCTATTGCCAATGCGTATCTCCCTCCTCCTCGTGATGCTGGCTCTGTGGCCCCCGGTCCCGGGCCGGGCTCAGGCGCCTCCCCTCTTCTCCTCGGACGATGTCGTGCGCTTCACCATCAAGGCGCCGCTGGAGGACATTCTGAGCCATCGGGACGAGGAGAGCGAGGAATACCCGGGGATCGTCCTCGTGGATGAAGGCACCGCACTGGACACGGTGGAGGTGGACATTCGCACTCGGGGGCGCAGCCGTCTGGATCGCCGCGTCTGTCGGTTCCCGCCCCTCCGGCTGGACTTCCCCCGGAGCCGCGTCGACGGCACACTCTTCGAAGATCAGGACAAGGTGAAGCTCGTCACCCACTGCCGGGACGAGGACGACTACGAGCAGGACGTGCTTCTGGAAGGGCTGGCCTATCGGATGTTCGCGGCGCTGACGGAGGTGAGCTTCCGGGTCCGTGTGGCCCACATCACCTACGAGGACACCGGGGGAGACCGGGACCCGGTGACCCGGTACGGCTTCCTCATCGAGGATGAAGAGGCGGCGGCGGAACGGGTGGGCTGGCGCTATATCCCCACCGCGGGAGTCCCGCCGGAGAAGTCGGACCCCCGCCACCTGGCCCTGCTGGAGATCTTCCAGTACATGATCGGCAACGCGGACTGGTCCGCCTTCAGCGCCGACCCCGGAAGCGAGGAATGCTGCCACAACACCAAACCCGTGGGTGCCCCGACGGGACCCATCTTCGCACTGCCCTATGACTTCGACGTCACGGGCTTCGTGGATCCCCGGTACGGGGACCGGCTCTTTCGGGCCAACCTCGAGCGGCTGGGCCTCAACGACCTCCGACAGCGCCGCTTCCGTGGCCTCTGTCAGTCCCAGGACTACTGGACCGAGCTCGTCGGCTTCTTCCGGGAACGGCGCGAAGCCATCGAGACGATCGTCCGGGAGCAGGAGGGACTCACCGAGGAGACCCGGGACGAGGCTCTCGACTATCTGAGGGGCTTCTACGAGCTCCTCTCGGACCCGGAGCAGGCGGAGCGGCGGTTCCTGGACGAGTGCATCCCCACCTGACGGGCCCGGCTCCCGCCGCATCCGAAGATCCGCTCCCGGCTCGGGAGCCGGGTGGGTCGCTCACCCGGCGGACCGTCAGCCACGGAGCGTCTCCAAAACCTGATCGTGGAGGAGCCCGTTCGTGGAGATCCCCGATCCCCCATGGATCGTGGCCTCCCCGTCCATCGAGGTGAAACGGCCGCCGGCCTCCTGCAGGATGGTCAGCAACGGGCCGGCATCCCAAGGGGACAGGATGGGATCCACATGGACCTCGGCCCGGCCGGTGGCCACCAGGATGTGGCCGTAGCAGTCGCCCCAGGTCCGGGAGAAATCGCAGCCCTGCTGCAGGGCCCGCCAGCCCTTTCCCTCGGGTCGGGACAGAATCCGTTCCACGTCGGTGGTGGTCACGAGGGAGCGGGCGAGGGAGTCCACCCGGGACACGGCACAGGGGTTCTCGTTCCAGAAGCAGCCGAGCCCCCGCCCCGCGGAGACCATCTCCTCCAGCGCCGGGAAGTGGGCCACCCCCACCACCGGATCCCCACTCCACTCCACGCCGATGAGGACGCCGTAGAGGGGTACGCCGCGCATGAAGGACCGCGTCCCGTCGATGGGATCCAGGATCCAGCGGACCTCTGCCCCCTGGTTGGTGGGTGGGAACTCCTCTCCCAGGACGCCGTGGTCGGGATAACGGTCCCCGATCCGCTGTCGAAGGAGCTGCTCCGCCTCCCGATCGGCCCGGGTGACGGGTGAGCCATCCCCCTTGGCCTCGGCGTCCACAAGGCCCCCGAAGTAGCGGAGGGTCACCTCGCCCGCCTCCACGGCGAAGGCGCGAGCGGCCTCCAGGATGTCGGCGATATGGTCGCGGTCGGGGTCGGTGTTCATGAGCCTCGAGGCTGGGTGGAGGAGATCCGGACGGAGGTCGAGCGCCGGGGAAGGGAGGTCAATCCCGGAGTGCTTCGGCCCGGCTCTCCTTGTTCCGGTAGAGATCCTGGTCGGCGGCCCGCAGAAGATCCTCCCCCCGGTGCATCCCCTCGTGGAACACGGCGACCCCGAAGGTCACGCCGAGGCCGGTGGTGCCGAGGAACGGATGCTCCCGGAGCCGCCTGCGGACGCGGCTCACGTACCGGTCCGGTCCTTCGTCGGCGGAATCCGACAGGATCGATACGAACTCGTCGCCCCCGTACCGTGCCACGAGATTCATGGCCCGATTCTCTTCCTGGAGGATCCCGGCGAATGCCCGGAGCGCCTGGTCCCCCGCAAGATGACCGTGGCGATCGTTGAAGGTCTTGAAGTGATCCACGTCGGCGATGACCGCGGTGAGATCCCGCCCCCGCTTGGCCGCCGCGATCTCCCGTTCCAGGTGGACGTCCAGGTGACGCCGGTTGGGGAGGCCGGTGAGGGGGTCCGTCAGGGAGAGGGCCCGCAGAGACGCGTGCAGCCGGGCATTCCGGAGCGCCACCGAGGCCTGGCTCGCCAGTCGCCGGAGGACGTCCCGGTCCTCTTCCGAGAAGGCCCGGGGGAACCGGCTTCCGATGGCCAGGATTCCCACCACCTCGTTCGCCACCTCCAGGGGCGCTCCCACGCCGGAGCCCCCGGGCATGAAATCCCGGATGCGGGCGGTGATGAAGGGGCTTTCGGCGATGTCGTCGATGACCACCGTCTCCCGCCTCCGGACCAACCCGTCGTACAGCTCCCCCTCCAGATCCCACTCCAGCCCCGGTGGGAGGCCCAGCTCGCCTCCGACCTGATCGACCCAGGCCACCGTGCCCGATCCCAGCATCCAGACCGCACCCCCGTGCCCATCCAGGAGCTCGAGAGCCGCGTCGATGACCTTGGCCAGGACGTCCTCGGGTTCCAGAGAGGTGGCCAGGGCCCGGCCGATCTCCTCGATCTCGTGGGCCTCTGCGCGACGGCGCTCCAGAAGTTCCACGTGCCGGGCGTTTTCGATGGCCACCGCCGCCATGTCGGCCACGCCCTGCAGGAGCTCCACGTCCGCGTCGGTGAAGGCCGAGGCCAGATAGCTCTGGGTGGAGATGGCCCCCAGCACCTCGTCCTTCCACCGGAGCGGTGCGGAGATGGCGGAGCGGGTCACCTCCTGAGCGTCGTCCCCGAGCAGCATCAGCGAGCGCTTCTCCAGGCGGTCGTCCACCCGCACGGGCTGGGCCTGGCGGATGACCGAGCTCTCCGAACCCCGATAGCGCACCTCGACCCGTTGCTCCTGTCCCCGGTCCGCGAAGAAGACGATGGTGGCTTCGTCGCTGGCGGGATCGTACAGCGAGATGTAGAAGCCGTCGGCCTCCAGGACCCGGGAGGTCTCGCGATAGATGGCCCGATAGAGCTCCTCCAGACTGCGGGTTCCCGTGAGTGTGCGCCCGACGTCCAGGAGGACCCTGTAACGGTCGGCCAGGCTGGATGTGGCGGGTCGGTGACCCTGAATGGTGGCCATGACGGAAACGCCGGGAGGGGGGGACTCGGGGCCAGTATAGGCGCCGGGACGTCCGGGTACAACGTGGCCCGTTCCGGAGGCTCCAGGAGGGTCGGTACCACGCCAGGGACGGGGGTCAGGCCGACCTGCCCCCCGGGTGATCCGGTCGGGGCCGAGCCCCTAACCTCCTTCCTGGGCGTCGGGTCCGGTGCGGTCCAGGTAGTGGCCGATCTCGAAGCCGATGGCAGCGAAGAGCCGGGACTCCCGGGCGTCCAGATCCGCCCTCGCCAGGACGGTCCTGAGGGTCCGGAGCACGGCCTCGGGCTTTCGCGCCTTGAAGAACTCGATCCGATGGAGGCCGTCCTCCAGGGCGCGGTAGGTGAGCTCCAGATCCTCCCGTGTGGCGGGGCCCGTCGCCCGCCGACCCCGGGGCAGCGGGGCGTCTCCCTCGCCGCTGCCCAGGAACACCTCGTACGCCAGGACCATGACCGCCTGGGCGAGATTGAGGCTCGAGTACTCCGGGTCGGTGGGGATCACGGCGATGCTGTGACAGAGGTCCAGCGCCGCGTTGTCGAGACCTCGGTCCTCCCGGCCGAAGAGGAGGGCCACGGGGCCGTCCTGGGCCGACTCCAGCAGATTCGCAGCCGCCTGGCGGGGTCGGACGTAGTTCCGGTTCGCGGTCCGTGCTCGGGCCGACGAACCCACGACGCGGACGCAGTCGGCCAGGGCCTCCTCCAACGTGTCGAAGACCTCGGTACCCTCGATGAGGTCCCCGCTTCGGTGGGCGATCCCCTCGATGCGCCACGGGTCGAACTCCGCAGGCCGGACCAGGCGGAGGCGCTTGAGCCCCATGTTCTTCATGGCCCGGATCACCCCGGCGATGTTCACGACGTTCTGGGGATGGTCCAGGACCACCACGACCTGGTCCAGAAGGCGGGTGTCCGGGGGTGAACTGGACGGGGTGTCGTCGGACGGCGTGGGATCGGTCATCCTTCGGTGGTGCGGGGGAGGGGGACGAGAGAAACGGCGAGGACGGTGGCCGCCGCCGCCACCAGGGCGCCGAGAAGATAGGGGCTGGCGGGGGTCAGATCGAAGGCGAAGCCGGCGGCCAGCGGGCCGGCGATGCGGGCCAGGGAACCCACCGACTGTCCCACACCCAGAACGCCGCCCTGGACGTGGCTGGGGGCCACCCGGCTCACCAGACCCAACACGGGGGGAAGGGCGCCTCCGTAGCCCACTGCCAGGATCGCCAACCCCGCCAGCAGGACCGGGACCGACGGGGCGAGTCCCAACAGGAGGAGTCCCACGACGAAGGGAATTCCCGAGAGCTGGATCAGCCGCACCTCACCGAATCGGGGCACCAGGCGCCGTACGATCCCCCCCTGCATGGCGGCGGAGACCAGGCCCAGGAATGCGAAGAGGTAGCCTACCTGGCGATCCCCGAGGCCGAAGCGGGTCTGACCGAAGAGGGAGAGGGTGGGCTGGATGACGGCGAAGGCGGCGGTGAAGAGAAAGTAGAGGACGAGGACCCTCCGCAGGTCGGGCATCCGGAGTGCCCGGGCCATGGCCAGCAGGGGGTGGCCTGCGGCCGCGAGAGGTTGAATCGCCTCCCGACGCGAAGGCGGCAGCGTCTCCCGGATCAGTGTGGCGGCCACCCCGGCGTTCACGAGGCAGAGTCCTGCGGCGAGGTATCCCGGCGCTTCGAACGAGAGGGTCGCCATGATCCCGCCGAGGGCCGGACCGATGGTGAACCCGAGCCCGAAGGCAGCGCCGATGAGACCCATGTTGCCGGCACGACGCTCGGGCGGAGTGACATCGGCGATGTAGGCCTCCGCAACCGGGATGGTGGCGCCTCCGACACCGGCGAGAATCCGGGAGGCGAAGAGCCACGTCAGGTTGCGGGACCAGGCGAAGACGAGGTAGGCCAGAGCCGAGCCCAGTAGACCCAGGATGAGGATGGGTTTGCGGCCG
>JARRPL010000027.1:0-26679 GCA_037382905.1 Gemmatimonadota bacterium
GAACTGGGCCACCGAGTACACCGTGACCAGCAGTCCCACGGCGGCGCCGGAGGCGCCGAACCCGTCGGCGTAGAGGGGAAGGAGGGGGAGGACGATCCCGAATCCCACCAGGTCCAGGAGGACGGTGAGGAAGAGGACCAGCAGGGCTCGTCGGCCGGGGCGCTCCTCAGGGGGAGGAGTCGTCACCCTCGCTCCCATCCTCCGGAGGCTTGATCTCTCCCTTGAAGTAGCGAATCCCCTCTCCCAGACCCCGGGCGATCCTGGGAATCCTGCGGGCTCCGAAGATGAGGATCACCAGGCCCGCGATCAGGAGCAGTTCACCGAAGCCGAGTCCGAACACGTGGTCTCCGCGGTCAAGGGAGGGCGGGCCCCGGTCGGGGCTCCGCTCCGGGGTTCATCGTAGCAGCATCTTGGCGATGGTCTGCTTCTGCATGTTCGAGGTGCCCTCGTAGATCGTACCGATCTTGGCGTCCCGATAGTACTTCTCCACCGGGTACTCCTTGGTGAAGCCGTACCCGCCGTGCAGATCGATGCAGGTGGAGGCCACCTCCTGGGCGATCTCGGAGGCGTAGAGCTTGGCCTGGGCCGCAGCCATCAGGAAGTCCTCCTCCGCGTCCTTGAGCCGGGCGGCATTGTACACCAGGAGCCGGGCCGCCTCGATCTTGGTGGCCATCTCCGCCAACTGGAACTGGACGCCCTGGAACGCCCCGATGGGGCGACCGAACTGCTCCCGCTCCTGCACATAGCGAAGGGTGTGGTCGAGAGCGCCCTGGGCCAACCCCACCATCTGGGCTCCGATGCCGATCCGTCCCTCGTTGAGGGTCTCGATGGCCACTTTGTACCCCTTCCCGACCTCCCCCAGGACGTTCTCCGGGGGCACCCGGACACCTTCGAAGGTCAGCTCGGTGGTGGACGAGGCCCGGATCCCCAGCTTGTCCTCCTTCTTCCCCACCGTGAAGCCGTCCTGGCCGTCCTCCACCAGGAACGCGGTGATCCCACGGTAGCCCTGATCCGGGTCCACATTGGCGAAGACGATGTAGATCCCCGCCTCCTTCCCGTTGGTGATCCAGAGCTTCTGCCCGTCGAGAATCCAATCGTCGCCCTCCTGCCGGGCGCGGCACGACAGGGCGAATGCGTCGGAACCGCTTCCCGCTTCCGAGAGGCAGTAGGCCCCCACCGTGTCGGCGGCGAGACGCGGCAGGATCCGGCGCTTCTGCTCGTCCGTGCCCCAGCGCTGGATGGCGTTGATGACCAGCGTGTTCTGGACGTCCACCAGGACGCCGACCGCCGGGTCCACCCGGGAGAGCTCCTCCACCACCAGGACGGAGACGAAGAAGGTGCGTGGTCATTCTATGAATCCCCTATGTCGGTGCGTTGAGTTCGCGACTGTGCTCGCCGCCCTCAAGAGCGGCGGGCCCATTCTTCCAGGGCGGGTGCCACCTGCAGAGCCGACCGGGCTTCGTCGAGCTCCTCCGGGGTGAAGACGCCGGCGTCGGTGACGATCCGATCCACGAGAGACCCCGGAATGACCTCAAAGTACCGGTTCCACACCGTCACCCCCCGGGCTCCGCGAAAGACCTCCTCGCCGGGGCGGTCGTCGTCCACAGGCTGGGGGAAGCCCGGGGGCAACCATTTGGAGCGGTCTGCCGCCACCCAGACGGGGACCCCTCGCTCCCGGGCCTCACGGGCCAGGCCCAGCGATCCGATCTTGTTGACGATGCCGGCGTCGCCCAGGGAGTCCGCCCCCACCAGAACCAGGTCGGACGAGCTCACGAGTGTCGGCCCCGCCGCATCCACCGCCAGCGTGACGGGGATCCCGCCCTGCGCCAGCGTGCGGGCCAGCGCGTGACCCTCGTTCAGGGGACGGCCTTCGAGGCAGGTGACCTGGATGTCCCGTTCCGCGGCCTGGAGCAGGCCCGTCCTCACGGTGCTGGAAGAGGACAGCGTCAACACGCGCGACCCCTCCGGAATTTTCCGAGCCAGACGGTGGGCCACCTTCTCCCCGCGCCTCTCGAGCTCGCCCCGGAAGGCTTCCGCGGCGGCGGCGGCGGAGCCTCGAGCCGCCTCCAGGGAGTCGGCGCCGGCGGCGGCGTTCAGCACCGAGCTGACCAGTTCCACCAGGGGGGCCATGGCCGGCTGGGCGTCGAGAACGCGAACGGCGAGCGTCTCCAGCCCCCGGTTCAGCCCTGCGGTGTCGTCCGCCGGAAGGTGGATGGCTCCCCGGCGCATGGCTGCCGCGGCGGCTCGGGCCACCACGGCGGCCCCACTCACCACATCGGCCCGCAGGGGAGCGACCAGGGCATCCAAGTTCATGGGGCGGCCTCCCGGGAAGCCTGGGGCGGACGACGAATGGGGACGTTAAAGGTAGAAGCTGGCCGCCATGCCGAAAACCCGCACGGGGTCTAGGAAGAGGCCGCTGGATTCCCTACATTCGACGGGCTCGCCCGAGTCGCCCTCGAGGCCTCGGTCCCGACCATGAAAAACCGGCAGATCGTCTCATGTCCGACATCCCCTCCGGCCTGCTCTACTCCGCCGAACACGAGTACCTCCAGAAGACCTCGGAATCGGACGTCTACACCGTCGGGATCACCGACTACGCTCAGGGAGAGCTCGGCGACGTGGTCTTCGTGGAGCTCCCGGCCGCAGGAGACTCCTTCGATCGCATGGCGACGTTCGGGACCATCGAGGCGGTCAAGGCGGTGAGCGACCTCTTCAGCCCCGTGAGCGGGGAGATCGTCGAGGTGAACGAATCCCTGGACGACGATCCGTCGCTGGTGAACAGCGACCCCTACGGCGACGGCTGGATGGTGAAGATCCGGGTGTCCGATGCCTCGGAGCTGGATGAACTCATGGATGCGGCGGGGTACACGTCCCACGTGGGGGAGTAGTTTCCCCGGCCTCCGTCGTGACCGGAGGATTCGAAGAGAACGGTCCCGACGCACTCTCCTGACGGGGGGCTCGGGCCGTTTTTCATTTCCATATTCGTCGATCCCCGGCCGATCGACGACAGCGAGATGGTGACATGACGCTCCATTTCTCTCCCGACCGGGAGTTCGTACTCCGCCACGTCGGGCCCTCCGACGACGAGATCCGGACCATGCTGGACGCCCTCGGGGTGGACTCCCTGGACGAGCTGGTCCGGGAGACGGTGCCCCCATCCATCCTGCTGGACGAGGCGCTCGATCTCCCCGAGGCTCTGGGGGAGCACGAGTTGCTGGACCGCCTCAGGGAGATCGCGGGGCGGAACAAGGTGCTCCGCTCCTTCATCGGCATGGGCTACCACGGCACCCTGGTCCCGGGGGTGATTCAGAGGAACATCCTGGAGAACCCGGGCTGGTATACGCAGTACACGCCCTACCAGGCGGAGATCGCCCAGGGTCGGCTGGAGGCATTGCTGAACTTCCAGACCCTCTGCATCGACCTCACCGCGCTGGACATCGGCAGCGCCTCCCTCCTGGACGAGGGAACCGCCGCCGCCGAGGCCATGAGCCTCCTCGCGGGATCGGTCCAGGGGGACCGGTCCACCTTCTTCGTGTCGGACCGCTGCCACCCCCAGACCATCGCGGTGGTGCGCACCCGGGCCGAGCCGGTGGGGATCCAGGTCGAGGTGGGGGACTGGCGGAAGTTCCAACCCGACCAGGACACCATCGGAGCGCTGGTCTCCTACCCGGACACCGAGGGGGCCGTGGAGGATTTCCGCGCCCTGGCCGATGCCCTCCACGGCGTCGGGGCCTACCTGGTGGCGGCGTCCGACCTCCTGGCGCTCACCCTCCTCACGCCCCCGGGTGAATGGGGCGCCGACGTGGTGGTGGGCAACACCCAGCGTCTCGGGGTGCCCATGGGGTACGGCGGGCCCCATGCCGCCTTCATGACCGCCCGGGACGAGTTCAAGCGTCGGATGCCCGGTCGCATCATCGGGGTGAGCGTGGACGCGCAGGGCAACCGGGCCCTGAGGATGGCCCTCCAGACCCGGGAGCAGCACATCCGTCGGGAGAAGGCGACCTCGAACATCTGCACGGCCCAGGTCCTCCTGGCCATCATGGCCGGGATGTACGGCGTGTACCACGGACCCCAGGGGCTGAAGCGCATCGCCAAACGGGTTCACGACGCCGCCTCGGCTCTGGCGGACGGGTTGAGTCGCCTGGGCCACGAGGTGGTACACCAGAATTTCTTCGACACCCTCAAGGTCCGCCCGGCGGGGATGTCGTCGGGCCAGGTCCTCGACACGGCGCTGGCTCACGGCATCAATGTCCGCCGATACGAGGATGGGGCCGTGGGCGTGGCGCTGGACGAGACGGTGACCACCGAGGACCTGGATGCCCTTCTGGCCGTCTTCAACGGGGGTGAGGCCCCGGACTTCGACGCCGGGGATCTGGCGGGGTCGTGCACCATGAAGCTCAACGCCACCACCGAGATGGCGCCGGTGACCTGGCCCGAGTTCGGGGCGCTCCACCCCTTCGTGCCCCTGGACCAGGCCGCAGGCTACCGGGTGATCTTCGACGAGCTGGAGAGCTGGTTGGCGGAGATCAGCGGCTTCGAGGCCGTCTCCCTCCAGCCGAATTCCGGCGCCCAGGGCGAATACACGGGCCTCCAGGTGATCCGGGCCTACCACCGGGATCGGAACGAGGGGCACCGCGACGTCTGTCTGATCCCGAGTTCCGCCCACGGGACCAATCCCGCCAGCGCCGTCATGAGCGGGATGGAGGTGAAGATCATCGCCACCGACCCGGACGGGTCCATCGACATGGACGACCTGCGGGCGAAGGCGGACGAGTACGCCGATCGGCTGGCGGCGATCATGGTGACCTATCCCTCCACGGCAGGGGTCTTCGACAGCGAGATCCGGGAGGTGTGCGACCTGATTCACGAACGGGGTGGGCTCGTCTACCTGGACGGAGCCAACCTCAATGCCCAGGTGGGTCTGGCGCGTCCCGGCGATTACGGTGCGGACGTGTGCCACATCAACCTGCACAAGACGTTCGCCATCCCACACGGGGGCGGCGGTCCCGGCATGGGCCCGATCTGCGTCAACGAGAAGCTCGCTCCGTACCTTCCCGGACATCCGGTCGTCCCCACCGGTGGCGAGAAGGCCATCGGTCCCGTCTCCGCCGCCCCCTGGGGGAGCGCCAGCATTCTCCTCATCTCCTGGGCCTACATCGCTCTTCTGGGGCGTGAGGGCGTCCGCAGGGCTTCCGAGGTGGCGGTCTTGAGCGCCAATTACATGGCCTGGCGACTGGGGCAGCACTTCGACGTTCTGTACCGGGGCCGGAACGGCCGCGTGGCCCACGAGTTCATCCTGGATCTGCGGCCCTTCCGGAAGTCCGCCGGCATCACGGAGGAGGACGTGGCCAAGCGGCTCCAGGATTACGGCTTCCACGGGCCCACCATGTCGTGGCCGGTGGTGGGCACCGTCATGATCGAGCCCACCGAGTCGGAGCCGCTCCACGAGTTGGAGCGCTTCTGCGACGCCCTGGTCTCCATCCGGGCGGAGATTCAGCAGGTGGAGATGGGGATTGCGGACCCGGAGGACAATCCCCTCAAGAACGCTCCCCACACGGCGGCCGTGGTCACCGCGGACGAATGGCCGCATGCCTATACGCGGCAGCAGGCCGCGTGGCCCGCGCCCTGGACCCGGGAGAACAAGTTCTGGCCCTTCGTGGGGCGGGTGAACAACGCCTACGGGGACCGGAACCTGGTGTGCGCCTGCCCGCCGGTGGAGGAATACGCGGAGGAGGCGAAGACCTGATGGCCGAGCTGACGTTCCACGGACACGCGACCTGCAGCATCCGCACCGAGGACGGTACGCGGATCGTCATCGACCCCTTCTTCGACGGGAATCCCCTCTGCGAGGTGTCGGTGGACGAGGTGGAGGCGGACTTCGTCCTGGTGACCCACGGGCACGCCGACCACATCTCGGACGCTCCTGCGCTGGCCAGGCGTACGGGAGCCCAGGTGATCTCCACGGTGGAGGTCGTGGAGTTCCTGGGGACCCAGGGCATCGAGAACACCCATGGCATGAACATCGGTGGCGCCCGGGACTTCCCCTTCGGCCGCCTCAAGATGGTTCACGCCATCCACGGCGGCAGCGTCCAGATGGAGAGGGGGGCTCCCTACACGACCCCCTGCGCCGGATACGTCCTGGAGGTGGACGGCCGCCGCGTGTACCACGCCGGCGACACGGCCCTGACCATGGACATGAAGCTCCTGGAGGGGCTCGTGGACGTGGCGCTTCTCCCCATCGGAGACAACTTCACCATGGGCCCGCAGGATGCGGCCCGGGCAGTGGAGTTCATCAAGCCCGAGGTCGTGGTCCCCATTCACTACGACACCTGGCCCGTGATCGCCCAGGACCCCGACGCATTCCGAGCGCTGGTGGCGGGGGCTGCCCGGGTGGAGGCCCTCCAGCCCGGCGACCGGCTCCCCCTGGACTGAGGACGCCGGCACCGGTGTTCCGGCTCCCCGGGGGGCGTGATCCCGCATGACGGATCCCGTCGCCTGGTCCGTCTGGATCGACGGTCCCCGATCCGGGGCCGAGAACATGGCGTGGGATCATACCCTGGCCCTGGCGCTTCCGGAGAACCGGGGCGTCCTCCGTCTGTATCGCTGGATCCGTCCCACCCTCTCCCTGGGTCGCAACGAGCCGGCCCGGGATGTCTTCGACCCGGGTCGGCTCCAGGCGGCCGGGATCGACCTGGTGCGCCGGCCCACCGGCGGGCGGTCGGTGCTGCACCACCACGAACTCACCTATGCGGTCGTGGCGCCCATCCGGGCTCTGGGCGGCGTCCGGGCGGCGTACGCCCTCGTGAACCACGGTCTGGCGGCGGGTCTGGCGGCGTGGGGGGTGGAGGTTGGGCTGGCCCGGGGCGAGGCGGCGCTGAAGCCGGACGCCGGCGCCTGCTTCCAGGGTCCAGCGAATGGAGAGGTGGTGGCGGGGGGGCGAAAGCTGGTGGGCAGCGCCCAGGTCCGGGTCGGCGGGGTCCTGCTCCAGCACGGGTCCATCCTGCTGCGGGACGATCAGGCCCGAATCGCGACCTTCAGACGGGCCGACGGCACGCCGTCGGGACCTCCGACACCGGGAGCCTGCGCCCCGAGGGATCGGTCCCCGGAGACGAACGAGGCCGGGGTGGGGGTTCGGGCCGCGGCAGCGCTGGAGGACCTCCTGGGACGATCGGTGGCACCCGGGGAGGTGGCGGCGTCGGTGATTCAGGGTCTCCAGGGCGCGCTCCCGGGGAACTGGCGTCCCGTCACGGCGGGGCACAGCTTGGAGGAAGTCGACCTGCCCGCCGCTCCCGCACCCGAGTTGCTGGAGCGGTATCGCTCCCCCGACTGGTCCTGGCGACGCTGATATGACGAAGCCCCACCGCTCCCGCGCCGCGCCGCTCCTCCTCACCCTCTTCTTGGCTGCAGCGTGCGGCGACGGAGGGGAGCGCACCCCCCGGGCCGAGGCCATGGCGGGAGGACCCTTCTGCGAGGCCGCCATGACCCGGGTGAACGAGTACATGGCGGCGGCCACCGCCGAGACGCCGGTCCCCGAAGATCCGGCCTACGGAGGGGCCGCCGTCGTGGGGGGGATCACCGACCTCATCCGGGGCATGAACGCTCTCCAGACGGTGGACATCAACGCGAGCCAGTATCAGCAGTTCGTGAATCTCATGACCCTGATCCAGGTGGACCGGGAGCTGGAGCCGACCCCGTACCTGGCCGAGTCGTGGACCGTCTCGGAGGACGGCACCTCTCTGACCTTCCGGCTCCGGGACGACGTGTACTGGCACGACGGCGAGCGCACCGACGCCTACGACGTGGCGTTCACCTACCTTCGAGCCACGGATCCCGAGACCGCATTCCCCAACGCGGCGTTCTTCCGCTGGTACGTCCCCGGCGAGGCGGGGGTCGAGGTGGAGGACTCCCTCACGGTGACCTTCCGCATGGAGCCCCATTCGGAGGTCTTGGATCCGTGGCGGGCGCTGGCCATCATGCCCCGGCACCTCCTGGAGGACGTCCCGCCGTCGGAGCTGGCGTCCCACCCCTTCGGCACGGTATGCCCGGTGGGGAACGGCCCCTTCGTCTTCCTGGCACACCGACCGGACGAAAGCTGGATCTTCGAGGCCAACCCCGCCTTTCCGGCCGAGCTGGGGGGGCGACCCTTCCTGGACCGGCTGGTCTACCGCGTGGTACCGGAGCAGACCACCCTCCTCACCGAGCTGTTGACCGGATCGGTGGACGTGTACGTGGACATGCGCCCGGATCAGGCCGCGGTGGTCATGGAGTCGGACGACGCGGACGTTCTCACCATGGATGCCCGGTCGTACACATTCGTGGCGTGGAACTCCCGACGTGCGGAGTTGGCGGATCCCCGGGTGCGCCAGGCCCTGACCCTGGCCATCGACCGCTCGGCCGTGGTGGATGCGCTCCTCCGGGGGTACGGCACGCTGGCCCGCACCGGTATCCCCCCCTACCACTGGGCCTACGATCCGGAGATGGACGGTCTGGACTACGACCCGGCACGAGCCCGCACGCTCCTGACGGAGGCAGGGTGGACCGATCGGGACGGGGACGGGGTGCGGGAGAACGCCGACGGGCTTCCGCTGGAGCTCGTCCTGATCTTCAACGCGGCGAATCAGGACCGCCGCACCATCGCCGAGCTCATGCAGGCCCAGCTTCGTGAGGTGGGGGTCGAGCTGACCCCGGAGCCCCTCGAAGCGGGCACGATGGCGGCCCGGGCCACCGATCCGGAGAGGCGGGACTTCGACGGCCTCATCCTCGAGTGGTTCCCGGAGTTCCGGGTGGACGAGACGGACCTTTTCGCCGGGAGCCGCGTGGACAGCGACTACGCCTTCGCCGGTCTGCAGGACCGGGAGATCGACCGGCTCCTGGACCGTCTTCAGGTGGAGCTGGACCGGGGTGTGGCTCGCCCGCTGTGGGAGCGTTACCAGCGTCGGATCGTCGAGCTCCAGCCGTTCACCTATTTCTACTATGCCCAGCGGCTGGCGGGGGTGTCCCGTCGGCTCCGGGGTGTGGAGATGGACTTCCGCGGGGAGTGGTCGAGCGTCCGGGACTGGCGGATCGACCCCGCGGAGCGCTGACGACCCGGCACGTAGGCCCCCGGTGAGACGCTTCCTCCTCCGCCGGCTCCTCCTGGCGGTTCCGCTGCTCCTGGCGGTGGCCACCCTCCTGTTCGGGCTGATGGAGGCAGCGCCCGGCGACCCGTCCGAGATCTGGGTCCACCCGGGGATGAGCGCCGAGGTGCAGGAGCAGGTGCGCCGCAACATGGGACTCGATCAGCCCGTGGTCGTCCGCTACCTGCGTTGGATCGGCTCTCTGGGCAGGGGATACCTGGGGTTCTCCTACAGTCGGGGCCAGCCCGTGGCCGCCGTGTTGGGCCAGGTGCTCCCGGAGACCCTCCTCCTCACCGGAACGGCGCTGGTGCTGGCCTTCCTCCTGGGTATCGGGGTCGGGGTGATCCAGGCCGCCCGCCAGAACGGTTGGTTGGATCGCGGCCTCAACCTGCTGGTCCTCTTCTTCTACTCCCTGCCGGCCTTCTGGCTCGGCATCATGCTCATCCTGGTCTTCTCGTACGGCGCCCAGGTCCTGTGGGACTGGCCCTTCCACCTTCCCGTTTCGGGGGCACGGAGCGTGGACTACGATCTCATGGGCCCGGGAGAGCGCGTTCTGGACCGGGTCTGGCACCTGGTCTTGCCGGTTGCGACGCTGGTGCTGGTCCTGGCGGCGGGGATCGCCCGCTACGCCAGGAGCGGGATGCTCGAGGTCCTCCGCACCGAGTACGTCCGTTCGGCCCGGGGTCGTGGGCTTTCCGACCGCCAGGTGCTGCTGCGGCACGCCCTGCCCAACAGCCTGCTTCCGCTGATCACCCTGCTGGGACTCTACCTGCCGGTCCTCTTCAGCGGCGCGGTCTTCGTGGAGACCATCTTCGCCTGGCCCGGCATGGGCAAGGCGATGGTGGATGCGGTGAGCACCCGGGACTACCCTCTGGTCCTGGCGGGGAGTCTCCTCTTCGCAGCGATGGTGGTGGTAGGGAACCTGGTGGCCGATGCCCTCTACGCCCTCGCGGACCCCCGGGTGCGATATGACGCCTGAGGACGACGCCCGGAGGAGGCCCCAGCCGGCCATCGGATCCCGCCCGGCCGTCTTCCGGATCCCCAGTGGACCCCTCCGGTTTCTGTCGCTGGGGGGAAACCGCATGGCGCAGGCGGGGCTTGCAGGCGTCGGAGTCGCGGTGCTGCTGGCCCTCCTGGCACCGGCTCTGGCGCCCTTCGATCCCATGGCCCCGGGCGATCTGGGTCGCGACGTCCTCCTTTCCCCGGGAGGAGAACACCTCCTGGGCACGGACCAGCTGGGCCGGGACGTCTGGAGCCGCCTCCTCTTCGGCGCCCGGGTCTCCCTGAGTATCGCCGTGGCCGCGGTGACCCTCTCGGTGGGCCTGGGGGTTCTCCTCGGGGGCGCGGCGGGCTACCTGGGGGGCTGGGTGGATACCCTCGTGATGCGGACCGTGGACGTGATCCTTGCGATCCCCCGCCTCGTCCTCCTGGTGGCGGTCATCGCCCTTCTTCGCCCTTCGCCGGGGGCCATCGTCCTCCTTCTGGCCGCGACCCAGTGGCCCGCCCCGGCTCGACTGGTGAGAGCGGAGATCCTGTCCCTGCGTGAACGGGACTTCGTCGAGGCCGCCCGAGCACTGGGCTTCTCACGGTGGCGCATCCTCTTCCGCCATCTCATCCCCAACGCCCTGGCGCCGGTCCTGGTGGCGGCGACGCTGGGGGTGGGACATACGGTGATCCTCGAGGCGGGATTGTCCTTCCTGGGTCTGGGTGTGCCCCTCTCCTGGGGCTCGCTCCTCCGGGACGGTCAGCAGCGGATCTTCGCCGGTGCGTGGTGGCTCGCCGTGTTCCCGGGTCTGGCCATCGCCTGGGTGACGGTGGCCTTCAACCTCCTGGGGGACGGCCTCCGGGACGCCCTGGACCCCCGCCAGCGACCCGGCGCATGACGGCGCTGCTGGAAGTTCGGGGCCTCACCGTGTCCTTCCCGGTTGCGGGAGGCGAGCGAACGGTGGTTCGGGACGTATCCCTGCGGGTGAGCCGGGGAGAGGCCGTGGCGCTCGTGGGAGAGTCGGGGTCCGGCAAGACGCTCACGGCGCTGAGCCTCATGGGCCTCCTTCCGGAGGGTGCCCGGGTCGCGCCCGGGGTTTCGGTCCGGATCCACGGACTGGAGGTGGGCCCCGACCTGCGGCGAGGAATGAAGCGCCTCCGGGGGGGCGCGGTGGGGCTCGTCCCGCAGGATCCGCTCTCGGCGCTCAATCCGGTCCGGCGGATCGGCTCGCAGATCCGGGAGGTATGCCGGGCTCACGGGACCGTGGGCGAGTCCAAGCCCCGCGTGCGGGTTCGTGAACTGCTGGCCGAGGTGGGGTTGCGGGACCCGGACGCCGTGGCCCATGCCTTTCCCCACCAGCTGTCGGGGGGGATGCGCCAACGAGCCCTCATCGCCCTGGCGCTGGCAGGGGAGCCGGATCTGCTCGTGGCGGACGAGCCCACCAGCGCCCTCGACGCCACGGTGCAGCTTCAGATCCTGGACCTGCTCTCGGCCCTCGGCCGCACCCGGCGCCTGGGCCTCCTCCTGATCACCCACGACTTCGCGGTGGTGAGCCGGGCGAGTCAGCGGGTCATGGTCTTCTACGCCGGTGAGACCGTGGAGGAGGGAACGACGGAGGCGGTGCTTGCCGGGCCTCGGCACCCGTACACCCGGACGCTGTTGGCGGCCCTTCCCTTCGGCGGGGCCCCGAAGGAACGGTTCCCGGTTCCGGACGGACCGCTTCCGGCACCCGCCGCCCACGAGGGTGGGTGCGCGTTCCGCGCCCGCTGTCCGTTGGTGGAGCCCCGTTGCCGGCTTCACCCCCACCTGGAGAAGGTCGACCAGGGGCGCCATGTCCGCTGCTGGGTCAGGGGACCGTGACGGCGCTGCTGGAGGCTCGAGGTCTCACGGTCCGGTTTCCCGGGAGGAGGGGGGCGTCGGTCCTGGCGCTGGACGCGGTGGATCTGGAGATCCCCCCCGGCACCACGCTGGGTGTGGTGGGGGAGTCGGGTTCCGGAAAGACCACCCTGGGCCGCGTGCTGCTGGGACTTCAGCGGAGGATCGCCGGCTCGGTGCGGTACGGTGACGTGCGGATCGGGCCCGGCGGCGAGGTGCCGCCGGGATTTCGCCGCCGGGCCCAGATCGTCTTCCAGGACCCCTTCGGCAGCTTGAATCCACGACTCACGGTGGAGCAGACGCTGCGGGAAGTGCTGACCGTGACGGGGAAGCCGCGTCGCGACGGATCGCGCACGGTGCGAGACCTCCTGGGACGCGTAGGGCTACCGGGGGAGGTGGCTCCGGTCCTGCCCCACGCCCTGAGCGGGGGTCAACTCCAGCGCGTGGCCATCGCCCGGGCCCTCGCGGTCCAGCCCGAATTCCTGGTCCTCGACGAGCCCGTTTCCGCCCTGGACGTGTCGGTGCAGGCCCGGATCCTCAACCTCCTCCTGGACCTTCAGGAGAGCATGGGACTGACCTACCTCTTCATCTCCCACGATCTGGCCGTCGTCCGGCGCGTCAGCGATCGCATCCTGGTCATGCAGGAAGGCCGGGTCGTGGAGCGAGGAGACCCGGACAGCTTGGCGCGGTCGCCGTCGCATCCCTATACCCGGACCCTCCTCGCCGCGGCCCTCCCGTGGCCCCCCGGCGAGTTGGGAGACGGTGGCCCGGAAGGCGAGGAACGGAGACGTCGCGGGGGTTGACACTCCGAGGACCCTGCCGCCATCTTGCCCACCCTTCGCCACTCGGTGCTTGCTCGCTTGGGCAGTTCGGCCCCGGTGGGCCCTGAAAACAACCTGTGCAGGAGGTCATTTTGACCGGTGTAATGCGTCTCTACGGAGCCCTGGTTCAGCTTCCGGGCATGGATGCCCCCAACCTCACGTTCGGGGAGCAGATGAACCAGATCTGGATGGACACCGGCTTCATGAAGTGGCCCCTGTCCCTGTGTCTCATCCTCGGGATCATCGTCATCATCTGGAAGTTCATCGATCTCCAGGCCAAGGCGTCCCAGACTCGGCGCGTGCTCAAGGAGGTCGACCAGCTCCTCGCCGAGGGTCGCATCCGGGAGGCCCTGGACGTCACGCGGGATTCCAACTCCCCGGCGGCCAAGATCCTCTACGCCGGACTCGAGCGGCACGACGAAGGTACCGAGCGTGTCATGAAGGCCATCGAGAACCAGGGCCTGATCGAGCTGAGTCGTCTCGAGAAGGGTCTGGTGATTCTGGCGACCCTCACCAACATCGCCCCGCTTCTCGGATTCCTCGGGACGGTGATCGGGATGATCATCGCCTTCCAGTCCATCGAGATGGCCGGTGAGGTGGAGGCGACGCTGGTTGCAGGCGGAATCAAGGTGGCGCTCCTGACCACCGCCGCCGGCCTGGTGATCGCCATCCCGGTGAGCATCGCCCACAACTACTTCGTCTCGCGCATCGACTCCATCGTCATCGACATGGAGGAGTCTGCCCAGAAGATGATCGACACCCTTCACGGGATGAGCACCGCGACCTGACGCGGACCCAACCGGGTAGGATCCAGCGGGGGCCGTCCTTCCGGACGGCCCCCGCTTCTTACATTTCTACAGTGTGGAGTGAACGCTCTCCGTCTTCCATCCAGAGCCACCATGATACGAGCCCTCCTGGTTGTCCCCTTCCTCCTGGCCGGTCTCTCCCTGGGCGCGGTCCGGGGTTGGGGTGCCCTGCCTTATGGCCACGGCAGCGCGGCGGACGACGACCTCTCCGAAGTTCGACGGGAACTGGAGCTGGGCCGCCACTGGCATGCCGCCGAGTTGCTCCGAGCCATGGACGCGATGGCGCCGTTGGGCCCGGAGGGTCGCTATCTCCTGGCGGAGTCGCTGGCAGGATATCGGAACTGGGAGGGCGTGCTGGAGGTGCTGGATGGCGCCCCCTGGATCGACGACGTGGCGCCGGAGCGGGGGCCGTATCTGCTGGGCAGGGCGCACGAAGCGCTGGGGAATCTGGTCGAGGCCGCCGGGGCCTACGGGAAGGCGTATACCGCAGCAGACGATCCGGGCTTCGAGGTCGGGGCTCGGCTGGCCCGGTCGCTCTACCGGGCGGGGGGACTGGAGCAGGCCCTCCCCGTCCTGGAGACGGTGGCTTCCCGGGGAGACGTGGGGCCGGGGATCGTGGGGGGGCTGGCGTGGGAGATGGCCCGGGAGGCGGCCGTGGATGGGGACACCGTGGCGGTTACGGCCCTGCTGGCCCGCGTGTCTGCGCCGGACATGGTCCGGCGCGCCCGGGGGTACCCCGCGGAGGCGGCTCTCGCCGCGGGCGACTCGACCCGGGCCGAGGCCCTGTTCCAGGAGCTCCTGGAGTCGGCGGAGTCCTCGGGCGAGCGGGCCCGCTACGGCGAGCAGGTGGCCCGTCTGACCCTGTCCAGGGGCGACACGGCGACCGCGGTGGAGTACTTCCTGGAGGCCTTCAAGGCCGCCCCTCGGAGCGAGGCGGGCATGCGTTCCGCCGCCTGGGTGGTGGACCGGGTTCCCTTGACCCCCGAGTTGGCGTGGGACGCTGCCCGGTCGCTGGACCGGGCAGGAGATGGTCGCCGGGCGCTGGAGGCCTACGACGCCTACGTCCGGCTCGTTCGGGAGCTGGGCCTCCAGCCCGACGCCGGCGCCCGCGTGGAACGGGCTCGCCTCGCCGCCACCGTACCGGGTCGGGTGGAGGAGGCGGTGGAGGAGTTCCGGGCCCTCGATGAGCATCCGGACCCGGCGGTGGGTGTCCGCACGCTGCAGGTCTGGAGGGAACTGCGTCTTCGTCAGGGTCAGACCGCCAACGCCCGGACCCTCCGGCAGTGGTTGGTGGAACGGTATCCCGACACCAACGCCGCCACCGAGGTCGTCTTCCTCCGGGGAGACGCCGCCCAGGATCGAGGCGAGGTGGAGACGGCAGTCCGGTATTACCGACAGGTGATGGAGATGGCGCCGACCCGGACGCTGGCGGGGCTCTCCCGGATGCGCATCGGCCAGCTTCGTCTCGCGGCGAACGACATGTCCGAGGCGGCCGCGACCTTCGAAGCCTACCTCGAGCGCTTTCCCGAGGGGCGGCGCTGGACCGAGGCGAGCTTCTGGGCCGGGTACGCCCGGGAGCAGCTGGGACAGGCCGACGCTGCCCGCGTGCACTACGAGCGGGTTCTGAACGGGGACCCCTTCTCCTACTACGGGGCCCAGTCGGCCCAGGCCCTCGGACGGCCATACCCGCCGCCGGTCGCCCCCGAGCCCGGTGCCCTGGATCCGGATTGGGTGGCCGTCGCACTGGCCCGGCTCGACCTCCTGGAGGAGGCGGGCCTCCGGGCCACCGCGGAGTTCCACGTGGACCGGATCACCGAGAGAGCCGCCGCCGAGGGGTCCGCCGCCCGGTACGCGCTGGCAGAGGGTCTGATCGACCGCGGTCTCACCATCGAGGGAATCAACCAGGGGTGGTCCCTGATTCGTGAGGGGGAGGGCTGGAACGAGCGCCTGCTTCGGATCGTCTATCCCTTCCCGAACCGGGAGATGGTGGAGCGGGAGGCGGCAGAGTGGGGCGTGGACCCCTATCTGGTGGCAGGTCTCATCCGGCAGGAGTCCGCCTGGGACAGGGACATCGTCTCCTCGGCCGGGGCCATCGGACTCATGCAGGTCATGCCCGCCACCGGAGCGCAGCTGGCCCGGGCCTCGGGGCTCGATGGCTTCTCCACCGAGAGCCTCGAGTCCGCAGAGGTCAATCTGCACCTGGGAGCCCGGTTCCTGCGGGACATGCTGGAGCGATTCGGTCCCGACCTGCCCCTCGTGCTCTCCGCCTACAACGCCGGCCCCACCCGGGCGAACCGCTGGAAGAACTTTCCGGAGCATGCGGACCCCCTGCGCTTCACCGAGCGGATCCCCTTCACGGAGACCCGGGGGTACGTGAAGAACGTGACCCGGAACCGTGAGCTGTACCGCGCCCTCTACGCCGACGCCGTGGCGCCCCTGTCCCCGCAGTAGCCGGCGTTCCGGTCTCGGGTGGGTCCTGGCACTTGCTCCCTGGAGCTCGTCGGGACATGCTCAGGAGCGTCCGGGATGCGACCCGGACCTGTCTCGAGACGGAGGGTGCCGCAGATGTCCAAAGGGAAGGTGAAGTGGTTCAATGAAGCCAAGGGCTACGGCTTCATCCAGCGGCCCGATGGAGACGACGTGTTCGTCCACTTCTCTGCCATCGTGGGAGACGGCTACCGGACCCTGAACGAGGGTGAGAACGTGGAGTTCGAAGTCTCGGAACGGGACGGCCGAGTGCAGGCCGCCAACGTCCTCCGGGCCTGACCCGCTTCACCTCGTCGCGGCTGATCGCCCCGCGGGTCCACGAGGACCGCGGGGCGTTTTCGATCCCCCCCTTGCCCCGGTAGCCCCTTGGAGATCCCTCCCAAGACTCGCCCCCGCCTCTTCCTGGTGGACGCCTACGCACTCATCTACCGGGCCTTCTTCGCCTTCATCAATCGGCCCCTTACCAACTCCCGGGGCGAGAACACGTCGGCGGCCTTCGGGTTCGCCAACTTCCTCGAGTCTCTCCGCGAGACCTTCCGGCCCGACTACCTGGCGGTGGTCTTCGACGCCGGAGATTCCTTCCGGGAGCAGGAGTATCCGGAGTACAAGGCCACGAGAGAGAAGATGCCGGAGGACCTGTCGGCGTCCCTCCCGGGGATCCGGGCGATGGTGGAGGCCTACGGCGACCCTGTGGTGGAGCTCGACGGCTACGAAGCCGACGACGTCATCGGGACGTTGGCGACCCAGGCCACGGCCCAGGGCATCGAGTCGGTCATCGTTTCTGGAGACAAGGACTTCTACCAGCTGGTGAACGAGAACGTCCACCTCATGAACCCGGGCCGGGGTGGGCCCGGCGCCGTGGACGCCGAGTGGGTGGATCCCTCGAACGCCGACGAGAAGTTCGGTATCCCACCCTCAAAGGTCATCGACTATCTGGCCCTCATCGGAGACTCGGCGGACAACGTCCCGGGAGCACCGGGGATCGGCCCCAAGACGGCGGTCAAGCTCCTGGACCAGTACGGCGACCTGGAGACCCTCCTGGAGAAGGGGCCGGAGATCAAGGGCAAGCGGGCCCGGGAGGCCCTCACCGAGCATGCCGAGGACATCCGGATGTCCAAGCGGCTGGTCACCATCATGTGTGACCTCCCGGTGGAGCTCGACCTGGACGCCCTCGAGCTCGGCGAGCCGGATCCGGCGGCGTTGCGGGACATCTTCCTGGACTTCGAGTTCCGGCGCCTCAGCGAGAAGTACACCCAGATGGCGCTGGAACGGGACGCCCTTCACAGTGCGGCTGCGGAGGAGGCTCGTTATCGCCTGGTGATGACGCCGGAGCAGGTGGCCGAGGTGGCCGAGGCCATCCGGGCACTCGGCCAGGTGGCGGTGGACACCGAGACCACCAGCCTGGATCCCATGCGGGCGTCGCTGGTGGGGATCTCCCTGGGGCTCGGAGACGGGGAGGCCTGCTACCTCCCCTTCCTCCACCGGGGCTCCTCCTCGCTGGAGCTGGAGCTGGACGATCCCCGGGACGACGGTGTGCCCAATCTACCGCCTGTCACCTCCCCCGAGATGGAGCCCTTGCGGTCGGTCCTGGCCCACCCGGAGATCGTGAAGATCGGGCACAACCTCAAGTACGATCTGCTGGTACTCCGTCGTGCCGGCGCACCGTTGGCCGGGCCGATCCGGGACACCATGGTGGCCTCCTACGTCCTGGATCCGGGGCGCCGCTCCCACGGGCTGGACGAACTCTCCATGGAGATCCTGGCCCACAAGACCACGACCTACAAGGAGGTGGCGGGCTCCGGCCGAAGTCAGATCCCCTTCACCGAGGTTCCGCTGGAGACGGCTCGGGACTACGCCTGCGAGGATGCCGACTGCACGCTGCGACTCTGGGAGAAGTTCGCTCCCGAGTTGGAGGAGGCGGGCCTGGACTCGCTCTTCCATCGGCTCGAGATCCCCCTGGTTCCGATCCTGGCGGGTATGGAGGAGGCGGGGATCGCCATCGACGTGGCCTTCTTCGAGGCCATGAGCGGGAAGATGGCGGAGGAGCTCGAGCTCATCGAGAGCGACATCCACAAGGCCGCCGGCGGGGAGTTCAACCTCAACTCCACCCCCCAGCTCCGGGAGGTCCTCTTCGAGAAGCTGGAGCTGCCGGTCATCAAGCGGACCAAGACGGGGCCCTCCACCGACGCCTCGGTGCTGGAGGAGCTGGCAGCGGAGGGCCACGAAGTTCCCCGCCGGATGCTGGAGTACCGGGAGTTGGCGAAGCTCAAGAGCACCTACGTGGACGCTCTGCCCCGGCTGGTCCATCCCGCCACCGGTCGGATCCACACCTCGTTCAACCAGACGGTCGCCGCCACCGGTCGCCTCTCGTCCAGCGAACCCAACCTCCAGAACATCCCCATCCGCACCGAGCTGGGACGGGAGATCCGGAAGGGCTTCGTCGCCCGGGAGGGCTCCGTCTTCCTGGGGGCCGACTACTCGCAGATCGAGCTGCGGGTGCTGGCACACTTCTCGGGGGACGAGGCGTTCGTGACGGCCTTCCAGACGGGGGTGGACGTCCACAGGCAGACGGCCGCCGTCATCTTCGACGTGGCGGTGGAGGACGTGAGCCCCACGCAACGGGCCCAGGCGAAGACCATCAATTTCGCCACCCTCTACGGACAGGGGGCCTTCGGTTTGAGTCGCCAGCTCGGAATCTCCCGGGAGGAGGCCCAGACCTTCATCGACGAGTACTTCGAACGCTTCGCCGGTGTGCGGAGTTTCCTCGACGAACAGGTCGAGCGGGCTCGCGAGGAGGGCTACGTGGAGACGTTGATGGGACGACGTCGCTATGTGCCGGAACTCAAGTCCCGGAACTGGAACATCCGTCAGTTCGGGGAGCGGGTCGCCCAGAACACCCCGATCCAGGGCACCGCCGCGGATCTCATCAAGCAGGCCATGCTGGACGTGGACGGGGGCCTGCGGGACGGCGACTTCGAGGCCCGGATGCTGCTCCAGGTCCACGACGAGCTTCTCTTCGAGGTGCCCGAGCCGGAGCTGGACAGCGTTCGGACCCTGGTGGTCCAGCGCATGGAAGAAGCGATGACGCTGAACGTGCCGCTCAAGGTGGACGCTGGAGTGGGCC
This sequence comes from Gemmatimonadota bacterium, assembly GCA_037382905.1. Lineage (GTDB taxonomy): Bacteria > Gemmatimonadota > Gemmatimonadetes > Longimicrobiales > Gaopeijiaceae > Gaopeijia. Next base: position 19,215 of record JARRPL010000027.1, read on the forward strand.
GAAGCTGGTACGAGGCCAAATAGCCGCACGGCCCGCCCGCCAGTCCCGCAGGATCATGGGATCGCCCGCTCCCCAGGGACATCCTCGGGTGCGACCCGCAGGACGGGTCCGTCAGCAGAGGTCTTCCCTTGCGCACGGAGGTGGCGCCATGAGCCGGTCGGTGAACAAGATCATTCTGGTTGGAAATGTGGGGCGGGACCCGGAGATCCGGGAGACGAAGAGCGGGATGAAGGTGGCCCACTTCTCCCTGGCCACGAACCGCCGCACCCAGGTGGACGGAAAGGACGAGGAGCGCACCGACTGGCACCGGATCACGGTGTGGAATCGGTTGGCCCAGTTCGCGGAGGACTACGTGGCCACCGGGGACCGGATCTACCTGGAGGGCCGCCTGGAGTACGACAGCTACGAGCGGGCCGGGGTCACGATCCCCTCTGCCGAGATTCACGCCCGGGAGGTGGTCCTCCTCCAGTCGGGTTCTACGCGGGTCGCCGACGCCGCCTGACGGTCAGGCCCCGGGGTGAGGCGGTGCGAGGCCGCTTCGCCCCGGGCTTCCTGGCCCCGGGGCCGTTACAGCCAGGGGTGGAAGCGAGGCGCCAGGGAGACGAAGAAGCTCCAGTCCCCACCCGGGATTCCCCGGGCGACGTCGAACCTCAAGGTATCCCACAGCACGTCCAGCCCCAGCCCCAGGGATGTTCGGACGCCCGGGTCCGGGTCGCCGATCCAGCCGTCGGGTACGGGACGTGCGCCGAGCTCGGACCAGCCCAGTGCGCCGGTCGCCCGCACGGAGACCCAGGGAGCCGCCAGCGACCGGCCCACCCACGCCTGTCCGAGGAGATAGCGGTCCCCCACGGCGCCACGGTAGTCGAAGCCAGGAATCGTTCCTCGCCCTCCCAGGAGGTAGAGCTCCTGGAGGGGTGCATTGGCCCCCACCCAACCGGCGTCCAGGGTGACCTGGGTATCCAGGGTCCGGGAGGGCCCTCGCCGGCTCCATCCCACCCGGGCGTCGGCGCGAAGATAGGTCTCGTCCAGGCGACCTGTTCGGAGTCGGAGCTTCCCGAAGGCCCCCGACCCCACGTCGGGGCTCTCCAACGTCAGATCGAGGAATCCGTGCGTGCCCGGCGAGACCGGGAGGACGGGTCGGAAGGCGGTGTCTTCGTCGTCCACCGCCAGGGTGGCGCTCCGGACCTCCTGGATCGTGCCGCTGACACCCAGCCGCCGCTGGCCGCCGGCGGGAGTGGACCATCCGACGGTGCCCCCCGAGCTCCAGTAGAGATCCCGATAGTCCGATCCGCCCAGGGCCGCCACCGTGTTCACCACCCCGCTGGCACCTGGGAGCGGTCCGAGGTCCACGGTCCGGTTCCAGAAGGTACGCATCTCCACCGAATGGCGACCCGAAGACCATTCGGATTCCAGCGTGGCCCAGGGCCGCTCCGGTCCCAGCGCCACTCCCCCCATGAGGCGCAAGGGAACCGGTCCCAGGCGTAGGGTCGCGCCGGCTCCGAGCCGCCATCCTTCGGACCGGTCGTAGCGGATCACGTCCGACACGGAGGGTGTGTAGAGCCGGAAGGGAGCCAGCCCCTCCAGGGCGCTCCCCAGCCCCATGGACCGGGCCTGGTCCCGGATCTCCTCCAACTCCTCCGACGGTGCGAGCCCCCCTGCGTCGAGGTCCGAGTACAGGGGGTCCCTGAAGTCGAAGGACTGGCGCGCCTCCGGAGGGGCGGCGGTCACTCTCGGACCCCGGAAGAGGGCGTCGGCGGTCTCGGGATTGAAGGTGTAGTCCGAGATCTGCCATCGCCCCCGGATGATGCTCCCCGCCATGAAATCCAGCTGGGGGAGTTCCCGCCGGAGCTCCACCTCCTGCCGGTAGGGGAGCCAGTGACGCCCCATCCATAGGCCGTTGTCCAGGGAGATGCGGATGTAGTCCAGGTACGGGTCGACGTAGGAGGCCGCCGTGAAGGTGAAGGCCATCCGGACGATGGCGGAGGTTCCCAGGTCCACGTAGAGCGTCCCCACGAAGCCCGGCAGCTCCGGATTCCTGGGACGGACCGGTACCTGCTGAACACGCACGGGCTCCGGCAGGCCCGGATACGAGAGGGTGGAGCGGTCCCCCAGTCGGTAGTCGTAGAGGGCCTCGGCCCCGGGAGCCACGGGGTGGATCACGGCGGCCACCTCGTCACCGTCTCCCAGCCGGATGAGATCCCCGAAGTCGTCCTGCACGACCGTGAGGTGATCGAGGTGGTAGCGGATGTTGGTGGGCAGGGCTTCTTCATCCCGCATGCCGACGATCCGCTGGCGGGTCTCGTCAGGGGCCCGCCAGTAGACCTCCAGCTCCAGCTGGTCGGCCTTGATCAGGGTGTGCTCCTCCTCGTCGTCCCGATCCAGGAAGAAGTAGACGAAGCCCTGGGCCCGGGCTTCGTACCCCTGGAGCGTGGAGTCTCCGGCGCTGGCGGGGGCCAAGCCCACGATGAGCAGGAGAAGCCGGTGGCGGAGGCGCACCCGGACGGGTCGTGGGCTGGAGGTCATGATGGATGTGGTACGGTCCCCTGTCGAGGCGGTTCCTGCCGCCCGGCGAAGAGAAGAACGGCCCTTCCGCCGGGTCGGCGGAAGGGCCGTAGAGCCATCCGGTGGGAGGCGGCGCCTGGGGTCAGGTGGGAACCCAGAATCCCTCGAGGGAATCGCCGTGGGGGCTCTCCCGGAGCTTTTCGAAGGCCCGGTTGCGAATCTGACGGATCCGCTCCCGGGTGACGCCCAGAAGAGATCCGATCTCCTCGAGGGTCCGCTCTTCACCGTCGTCGAGCCCGTAATAGAGATAGAGGATCTTTCGCTCGCGCTCCGTCAGGTAGGACTCGAACATCTGCTCGAGGAAGTCCCGGCGGGCCACGGCCTCGATATCCTCTTCGATGTCCTTCCCCTCTGCGCCGGCAAAGCGCTCGCCGAAGCTGGCCGAATCCCGATCTCCACGGTCGATGGGGGCGTCGAGGGAGAGCTCGCTGGCTGCGACCCGGCGCAGCGCCCGGATCGTGTCCACCGGCTCCTCCATCTCCTTGGCGATCTCCTGGTCCGTGGGTGTACGGCCCAACTGCTGGGTCAGGGCGGTCTCGGTCCGGGAGAGCTTGGCGAGGTTGGAATTCTGATTCAGAGGGATGCGGACCGAACGGGTCTGCTCCGCCAGCGCCTGGAGCACGGTCTGCCGAATCCACCACACGGCGTAGGAGATGAACTTCACCCCTTTGTCCGGATCGAACTTCTTCACCGCCTTCAGGAGCCCCTCGTTTCCGATGCAGACGAGCTCGGCCAGGCCCAGGCCACGACCCTGGTACTTCTTCACATAGGAGATCACGAATCTGAGGTTCGCCGTCACCAGACGCTCCGCCGCCTCCTTGTCCCCCGCTCGGGCACGGCGCGCCAGCGCCCGCTCCTCCGCCGGATCCTGGATCAGGGGGTATTTCTCGACGTCCTGCAGATACTGGTCGAAGGAATCCAGGCCACGGGAAGTTGAAAACATGCGTTCCGCTACCTCAGTTCTTGGAGGGACTCGACGCCGAGTGCAGGGCGCTGTGGGACCAGAGTTGGCCGAGGGGGGAGTCGATGCGGCCGCACATGTAGCAGGGCTCGTGCATCCTTGGACCACCTCAAGCTAAAGATCGCGCAATGCCGAGTCAAAGGTTTCTTCAGGCATCTCCGCCCCATCTGGAGTCCTGCTACGCACTTGGAGGGATCTCCCTCTCGAGTTCCAGACGCGGGGGGCCGTCCCGTCGAACGAGCAGCTCTCCGTCCTGGCTTCCGGCGGTGACGGGGAGTCGGGCGTGGAGGGGATCCCTCGACTCCAGGGAATCCTGGCGGCGGTTCAGCGGCACCATTCCGATCCCGGGCGAGGTGAACCAGGCCCGACCCGAGCCGGCCAGGACCCACCCCGCCTCGAGACCCCGGTTCAGGAGCAGGGCCCGGGTGCCACGGGGAGGGGTGCCCGGCGCGTCGTCCCTCCCGGCCATCGCCCGGCCCACCTGCTCGGGAAGCTCTTCGGCGGGCACCCAATCCCCGGGGGCCAGCAGCGTCCGGATCCAGGAGCGGCCCGCTTCGACCATGGCACGGTGACCCCGCCAGGCCACGGGTAGACGGGGTGCCGCCAGGAGGGCCACGGCCGCCAAGCCTACGATGGCCTGGACAGGCCGGTCCAGGGCGAGGACCAGGAGCGCGGCGAAGGTGACGTCCACACCCACCGCCGCCAGAATCTGGGCGCGGCGGGGGAGACCACGCAGAATCACCATCGCCTGCCATCCGGACGACGCCACGTAGGTGCCGAGACCCACGGCCACCATGCCCGCTCCCACGGTCCACCGCAGGGCCGGGGGGAGCCCCGCGGTGCCCATGGACGCCAGCAGAACCAGACCCATGAGTCGGACCCAACGCTGGAAGACGTGCCAGATCGAGAAGCTGGCAGGGTGGCGCTCCATGATCGCCTCTGCCGCGTACATGGCGAAGCCGGCGGCCAGTACCCAGGGGGCCTGCAGGAAGACCAGGGTGCCCGGGGGGTCGGCCCACCCCAGGAGGGGGGCGACGCCGAGGACGACGATCACGAGAGCCAGGTCGACACCGGCGGCGGCGGCGGTCACCACCAGGAGGGAAACGAGGGTGGGTTCCAGTGCGGTCATGGCTCAGCGGCTGGGGGTAAAGCGATCCGGTCCGACCCGGAGGATCTGGGATCGTGTGAACTGGGGGTCTTCGAATCCCTGCCGGATCCCCAGCAGATCCGCCAGGGAAATCCGAAGGATGGGCGGCCCGCCACCGGCGCCCAGGGGCCAGGCGAGGTCTACACGGGCCACCCCACGGGTCCCCGCCGGGAAGCCGATCCGGAGTCCCGCCCCCACGCTTCCCCGCCACCCGGAGTCGAAGCCGAAGGGGACGTCCCCGCCGAAGACGCGACCGAAGTCACCGAAGAGGGTGATTCCCAGATCGGCGAAGTTCGGGGCGGGCCACCCGAGGTAGATCCGATCCTCCAGGTTGAGGACGACCCGACGCGCACCCGGATAGTCGTCCTCGTCGAAGCCCCGCAGCCCTCGTCGGCCCCCCAGGGTGAGCTGGAACGGGCGGTCCATGGTCCATCCCCCCGAGGCGGACACCCGGGTCAGCACCGTGTGGCGTTCGAAGCGGTCCGGTTGCCAGTAGAGGAGCAGATCGAACCGGGCCAGGACATCCCGCCAGCCCCGGCGGGTCGTGGATGGATCGAAGAAGACCTGCCGCCCCTCCACCCCGACCCGGGAGATGAGGGTGAACGGGGAAGGCGCCGTGGCGGCGTAGACGGTGAGGCGCGTGTTGAGGTCGTCCGGGGTGTCGCCACTACCGACGGTCCGGCCCAGGGTCAGGGAGACATCCGTCCCCACCTGCAGGTCCGCCACCCCACGGAGGGCATCGAGGCCCGTGCGCTGGATGAAGCGGATGTTGCGCTGGCCGAAGAGGAGGTTGATCCGGAACCCGGACGAGAAGAAGGTCTGTCGGGCCACCTCGTCCACCACCTCCGGAGGAGCCGGCTGCGGATTGCCGAAGTCCCGGTTCTCCACCACCTCCAGCGAGGCGGGAAAGTCGATGGGGGTCAGTTCGGCCCGGGCGACGCCGAGCCCGACGGATGTCAGGCTTCCCGGCTCTCCGAAGCGGATCATCCCGGTGAACTCCGACCGACGCTGCTCGATGGGCAGGAGCACGTTCCCGGGCATATCGGGTGTGCCGGAGGAATAGATGAAGTAGTCCTCCGATCGGGAGGCGGCCGTTCTCCCGGCCCAGCGGCCCGTCTCGCCCACGAAGGGTTGGGTCACGCCCACCGTCCAGAACCGCCCCACCTGGGTGTTGCCACCTCCGATCAGGAAGTCGGCTTCGGTGCCGAAGAGCTGGGGGGTGAAGAACTGCCCGCCCAGCCTCTCGTTGGCGTCGTTCCGGACGTAGAACCCCGAGATCTGGAACCCCCGTCCCAGGAAGTTCTGCTCCGTAAGCCCGATGGATCGGTGATCGAGCCCGTTCGCGTACTCCACGGTCACTTCGAGCCGCGTCGACCACTCGTCCCGGGTGTCCACCACCACGTGCCAGCTCCCGTCGGGCTGGCGAATGCCGTAGACCTCGGCGTTGGAGATGAAGGGAAGCCGGCGGAGGATGCGCTCCGAGTCGGAGATCTGGAAGCTGTCGTAGCAGTCCCCGACACCGAAGAGGAGCTCCCGGCGGATGAAGCTCGGGCGGGTCCGCATGTGGAGGGCATTGGCAAACTCGAACGCCCACCGGAATCGATCCACCGGAAGGTCGTCCAGATCGAAGATCGAATGGTTGTCGATGAAGATCTCCGTGATCTCGCCCGCGGAGCACGCGGACTGGCCCTGCAGTCCCGAGGGGACGGTCAGGGCCACGACGACGGCGATGAGGAGGTGGCGAAGAGGCATCCGGCGGGACGTTTCGGCGATTCGGCGCGCTACCTAATCTACAGGTGACCGATGCACCGGCGAACGATCTTTCCACGGAGGACCGAGTCGATGGACGACGACCGCAAAGCCGCACTGGACTACCATGAACGGGGGCGACCGGGAAAGATCGAGGTGGTGGCCACCAAGCCCGTGGCCACGTCTCGTGATCTCTCCCTCGCCTACAGCCCCGGCGTCGCCGAACCGTGCAGGGAGATCGAGTCCTCTCCCGACGACGTCTTTCGGTACACGGGCCGGGGCAACCTGGTGGCGGTGGTCTCCAACGGCACCGCCGTCCTGGGGCTGGGCGACATCGGGCCGTTGGCCGCCAAGCCGGTGATGGAGGGAAAGGGGGTTCTGTTCAAGACCTTCGCCGGGATCGACGTCTTCGACCTGGAGATCGACGCGCCCACCGCCGCCGACGTGATCCGATTCTGCAAGATGCTCGAGCCCACGGTGGGGGGGATCAACCTCGAGGACATCCACGCCCCCGACTGTTTCGTCATCGAGGAGACGCTGAAGCGGGAGATGGACATCCCGGTCTTCCACGATGACCAGCATGGTACGGCCATCATCGGAGGAGCGGCCCTGCTGAACGCCCTGGAGATCGTCGGGAAGTCGGTGGAGGAGGTGTCGGTGGTCTTCAGCGGCGCCGGGGCCTCGGCCATCGCCACCGCGGAGCACCTTGTGAACCTCGGGATCGCCCGATCGAACATCGTCATGTGCGATTCGAAGGGCGTGATCCATCCGGGTCGTGAGGGCGTGAACGAGTACAAGGCCCGCTTCGCCAACGACCGGACCGAGGCCCGCACCCTGGCAGAAGCCCTGGTGGGTGCCGACGTCTTCATCGGCCTCTCGGTGGCCGGGATGCTCGACGGCCCCATGGTGGAGACCATGGCCGACGATCCCGTCATCTTCGCGCTTGCGAACCCGGATCCTGAGATCCTGCCGGAGGAGGTGGCGGCGGTTCGGGACGATGCCATCATGGCCACCGGGCGATCCGACTATCCCAACCAGGTGAACAA
>JARRPL010000028.1:0-20511 GCA_037382905.1 Gemmatimonadota bacterium
TTCCCGGCGCCGCCAGCGCCAGGAGGGTCTCGAATGCGGCCTCGTAGTAGCTGCCCGAACGCGGGGCTCCCCCGTGGACCCGACAGGTCGGGGCGGCCTCCAGGACCAGCACCCCCGGGGTGGGACCTTCCACCGCAAAACGACCGCTCCCGGCGAAGGTCCATGCGTGTCGCCGAAAGGCTCGGAGCAGCAGCGGAACGGCTACGGGGGCGGGGAGGAGCGTCAGGGCGAGGCGGAAGACCCGGGGAATCCGGTTCTCCCGGACGTAGGCGCCCGTGAGGGCACCCGCACGGCGAAGGACGGCCTCGGCGTCCTCCGGGGGAAGCATGGCCCGGAGCTCTCGGATGATGCGGAGAAACCAGGCCTCGGGGATGAGGTGGTCCCAGGTGTGCTCCGGCAGAGCCGCCCGGCGGGCGAGCTCGTCGGCGGCGCCGGTGCCACGACTCTCCGACAGGGCCCGAAGCGTCTGAACCACCGCGTTCGGCCCTATGCGCGCCTCCGACGCCTGCGTCGGAACGCTGCTGACGGAGCTGTCTGTCCGTCGTCCGGGGATTGCTCGAGTGCTTGTACTCACGATCCGGAGCCACCTCGTCGAACCCACGTGTATCGTACAGGCGACACTAATGAGTGTCAACCAAGCTGTACAGTCGGGAGTTTCCCTACACGTGGGTCACAAGGGACTGCCGGGCTCAGCGCGGCCAGGTGTTGTTGTCCCGATCCAGGTCCGGCACCAGCTGCCGGGGATCCAGCTGAACCCGGTTGACCCGCCCGGCGGCAGCCGGGAGGCGGATCTCCACGGCCTGCTCGCCATCGAGCCACGGATCGACCCGCACCTCCCGCTCCACCACGTTCCCGGACTCGAACTGGACCTGCACCCGAAGGGGCACGGGCCCGAAGCCCCGGTCTTCGATGCGGATCACGGTGGAGCCGGCGTCGGAGACCACGGACGCCACGGCGGGGTCCACCGACCAGGTCTCGTAGTAGTAGCTCTGCCAGAACCAGTCCAACTCCACGCCCGCCTCGCGCTCGAAGGCATTGAAGAAGTCCCAGGGCGCGGGATGAAGCCAGGCCCAGTCCCGGATGAAGGCCCGGTAGCCCCGGAGGAAGATCTCCTCCCCCAGCATGTTCCGGAGGGTCACCAGGAGCGTCGCCGGCTTCGAATACGAGGCGATGCCGTAGGCTCGGACGGTGGAATAGTAGTCGCCGTGTCGCATCAGGGGCTCCTCGCCTCCCTCCCGGGCCAGGGCCAGGTAGCCTTCCCGCTCCGCGGAATGGGCGTCGGTCCCGGGCCAGTACTCGTAGCGACTCTGGTTCTCGAGGAAGGTGGTGGTGCCCTCGTCCATCCAGGCGTACCGCTTCTCGTTGGTCCCCACGATCATGGGGATCCACATGTGGCCGAGCTCATGGGAGGTGACGTTGTACAGGTCCTGCGCCTGTCTTCCCTCGTAGGGCCCGATGAGGGTGAGCATGGGGAACTCCATCCCTCCATCGATGATGTCGGCGCCCTCCACCGACGTCATGTGAGACCAGGGATAGGGAAAGTCGGTGAACCGGGAGTGGAATTCGATGGCATGTTTCGCGTACCGGACCTGGTCCCGCCACAGGGGTGCCCGGCCGGGCCGCCAGAAGGCGTGGATGGCGACCCGGTCGTCGCCGACCTGCGCACTGGTGGCGTCCCAACGCTGCGCCCGGGAGGTGGTCCAGGTGAAGTCCCGCACGCGGTCCGCCTCGAAGCGATAGGTGAGGAGTCCCGATACACCCTCCCGGGTCACCCGTCCCTCCGCCACCTCCTCGGCGGTGGCCACCGTCACCACGGTGTCGGCGACGGCAGCCGCGGCCAGACGCTCCAACGTCGTCGCGGCGTAGACGTCCGCGGGATTCGTCAGCTCGCCCGTGGCCATCAGCGTCCAACCTGCCGGCACCGTGAGCTCCGCCTGGTAGTCCCCGAACCCGTCGTAGAATTCCGCATTGCCCAGGTACGGCTCCGCGTCACATCCTCTCAGGTCGTCGTAGAGGGCCATCCGGGGGAACCAGTAGGCCAGGAAGTACAGCTCCCGACGGGAATGCCCCATCCGTCCCGCTCCGTTCTGGGGAACCACGTTGGTCCACTCCACCTCGAGCTCTCCCGAGGTGCCCGGGAGGAGGGGATCCGGCAGGTCGACGCGGAGCAACGTCCCCTGGACCCGATAGCGCGCCTCACCCGCCGGCGCCTCGTTCCGGGCGACCTCCGCCCCGTTCCACCGTACAGCTCCCAGCACCATGCCCCCCGTGACCTCGAGGCGCTCGTTCCGGACCGCGCCCTGGGCGTGGACGTTCTGGTGCAGGTGGAGCATGAGGTGACTCAGGGAGTCGGGGGAGTTGTTGGCGTATGCGATCCGTACCCTCCCCTCCAGTCGACCGTTGTCCGGGTTGAGCGTCGCCGCGAGGCGATAGTCGGCCTCGTTGGTCCACATGGCGGGTCCCGGTCGCCCGTCCAGCGCCCGGGTCCCCGCCTCCACGGCAGCGGTGTAGAACGGTGGTGGGACTACCGGCCCGGGCGTGGGCCGGACGTTCTGGGCCGCCACGACCCCGGGAAGGAGGAGTACTGCCGCCAGGCTCTCGAAGAGGCCGCGGATCCTGCCGGGAGCCCGGGGGCGGAATGTCCGGCGCGTCGAAATCATGCCTTGTCTCTCCAATCGGGGTTTCGCTCCAGGTAGCGCTGAAGCCCCCGGTAGTCGTTCGATGCCGAGAACACGTCGAGGTAGGCGTCCACCCGATCCCGCGGGAGGACGCGGGCGAGTCTCTCCCGGGCTTCTTGGTCGAACTCCTCGGCGTCGACGGAGGTCCGTCCCTCCGCCAGGGCGTCGCCGATCCGGGCCGCCAGCGAGAGCAGCGCCTCCCGCAGCTCCCGTGTCCGGGACTCCACTTCGGAGTGCACCCCGAAGTGGGTCACCGCAGCCCGCTCCGGCCCGATGGGATGCACCGGCACACCCTCCCCCAGGATGATCCCGAGACTGTCCCCGGAGAACAGGAGGCCGTCGGATTCGTCGAGCCAGGCCAGATGGTGATCGATGTGGCCTGGGGTGGGCACGGCCCGCAGTCCCGGGGGTCCGTCGGTGGACCCCGGGCGCCAGGCTCGGAGCTGATCGGCCGGCACGGGAAGAACCTCTCCCCAGAGACGATCGTGGGCATCGCCGAAGGTCCGACGCGTGGACGCCACAAGACGCTCGGGGGCGGCCAGGTGGGGGGCGCCCGCCTCGTGGACGTGGATCCGGATGCGGGGGTCGGCGGCGGCCAGGTGGCCCGCGGCGCCGGCGTGGTCCAGATGGACGTGGGTCAGCGCCACGTGACGCACCTCGTCCAGCGGGAGACCCGCCGCCGCGAGGGCCTCCCGGAGGCGGGGCAACACGCTGGCCGGGCCTGGATCCACCAGCACCGGCTCCGTCCCCGACCAGAGGTAGGCCGCGATGGCCCCGGGACGGCCGTCGTGCAGGGTATCCACCGTGAGGAGCCGGCTCATCCTCTCCTCTCGGGAGGCCTACGACAGCGGGGACCCCCCCATCGGGAGGTCCCCGCCGTCACAGCGCCGGGCATGGGAAGCCCGGAGGTCAGCGATCCTCCACCGGCACGAACTGCCGCTCCAGGTCGCCGACGTAGACCTGCCTGGGTCGTGCGATGCGCTGCTCGTCGTCCTCCAGGAGCTCCTCCCACTGAGCCAACCACCCCACCGTCCGCGGGATGGCGAAGAGGACGGGGAACATCTCCACCGGGAAGCCCAGGGCCTGGTAGATGAGCCCGGAGTAGAAATCCACGTTGGGGTAGAGGTTCCGGGAGACGAAGAAGTCTTCGTTCAGGGCGATCTTCTCGAGCTCGAGAGCGATCTCCAGAAGCGGGTTCTTGCCCGTGACCTCGAAGACCTCGTCGGCGGTGCGTTTGATGATGGCGGCCCGGGGATCGTACGCCTTGTAGACCCGGTGTCCGAAGCCCATGAGACGCTCGTCCCGGTTCTTGACCCCCTTGATGAAGTCCGGGACGTTCTTGACGTCGCCGATCCGGTTCAGCATCCGGAGCACCGCCTCGTTGGCGCCGCCGTGGAGCGGCCCGTAGAGCGCGGCCATGGCGCCCGCCAGCGCCGAATAGGGATCCGCCTCCGCGCTGCCGATCACCCGCATGGTGGTGGCCGAGCAGTTCTGCTCGTGGTCCGCATGGAGGATGAAGAGAACGTCCAGCGCACGCTCCAGGACCGGATTGGCCTTGTACTCCTTGACGCCGATCCGGAACAGCATGTTCAGGAAGTTGGCGGTGTAGGACAGCTCGTTCTCGGGATAGACGATGGGCAGACCCCGGAAGTAGCGGTAACAGAAGGCCGCCAGGGTCGGCATCTTGGCCACGAGCCGGTTGATCTGGATCCAGCGGATGTCCGGGTCCCGGACCTCCTTCGCCTCCGGGTAGAAGGTGGAGAGGGCGGCCACGGAGGAGATCATCATGCCCATGGCATGGGCGTCGTAGCGGAATCCGTCCAGAAGAGCGATGAGGTTCTCGTGGACGTAGGTGTGGAACGTGACGTCGTGGACGAAGTCGTCCAGCTCCGTCTGGTCCGGCAGCTCCCCCTTCAGGAGCAGGTAGGCCACCTCGAGGAAGGAGGCGCGCTCGGCGAGCTGCTCGATGGGATAACCCCGGTACCGGAGGATCCCGTTGGCTCCGTCGATGTAGGTGACCCGGCTCTGGGTCGAGGCGGTGTTCGTGAAGGCGGGATCGTACGACATCATCCCGAAGTCGTCTTCATTCACCTTGATCTGACGTAGATCCATGGCCCGGATCACGTCGCCGTCGTGGATCTCGATCTCGTACTGCTTTCCCGTCCGGTTGTCCGTGACGCTGAGCGTCTTCCTGGACCCGTTGTCCGGCATACTTCCTCCGTGACCGTTCGTGGCCGCCTGAAGTGGCGGAAAATCTCGATTCGGGGGTGTCTGTGACGCGTCGTAGTATAGGCTGGCGCCCGCCGATCCCCAAGACGGCGTCCCCCGGCCCGGGAACGGTTCAGTCTCCCGCCGGCACCTCCGGAAGGAGGGTCACCACCACCACGTTCTCCGGGTCGAGATAGCGGGCCGCATCCTCCTGGATGTTCTCCGCATCGATCACGTCGAATCGGGTCTCATCCATCAGGTAGGAGGGGTCGGCATGGCGCTCGGCGGCGTGAAGGAGCTGGGAGGCCCACCAGCCATTCCCCTCCCGGCTCGTCTCCCACGAGCGCCGCTCCGTCTCCAGCGCCTTCTGCACATCCAACGGCGTGGGGCCCTCGGACTTCAGCCTCTCGATCTCCTGGAAGACCACGGCCTGGAGCTCTTCCACCCGCTCCGGGTCGGCGCCGAACTGGATCTGCACCGTGTACCGTTCCTCGGGCGCATCCTCGTACCCGCCCGTCACACGCACCGAGTAGGTCCCACCGAGGTCCTCCCGAAGACGCTCCCGGAGTCGCACTTCCAGGACGGAGGCCAGCGCGCGCATGCGAATCCGATTCGCCACCGTGTACTCGAAGGGTCCCACGAACACGATCCCCGTCCTGCTCCGGGGCTCCATCCCCCTCCGTACCACCCGCTCCACCCGTCCCGATGGTGGGTCGATCCCCAGGTCCACCCACCCGTCTTCCCGGTCCGAACCGGGTAACGAGGCCAGATACCGCTCCACCAGCGGCCTCAACTCCTCCGGATCCGTGGCTCCCACCAGTACGAAGTGGAAGTCGGAGGCGTCGGCGAAGCGATCCCGGTAGAAGGCCAGCGCCTGGTCCAGATCGATCTCCGCCATCCGCTCCACCGAGGCCGGGGCGGCACGGGGATGATGCTGCGTCAGGGCTGCGACCAGGGTGTCGGTGAAGGCGGCATCGGGGCTTCCGCTTCGGTTCTCCAGGACGGTCCGCATACGGGCCTCCATGGAGGCAAAGGCCGCCGAGTCGCGGCGGGGTGAGGTGAAGTGGAGCTGGACGAGCTGGAAGAGGGTCTCCAGGTCCCGGGGTGACGCCTGGCCGGACAGGACCTCATGGGTCTGCCGGATGCCGACGGAAACCGCTGCCGAGTTCCCCGCCAACACCTTCCGGAGGTCGGCCCGGGAGAAGCCGCCCAAGCCGCTGGCCTGGACCACGCCCACGGCGTTGGTGGCGCTCATGTGCTGCGCCGGGGGCGAGCGGGACCACCCGCCGGGGCTGGACGCCCGCATCACCACCTCGTCGTCCTTGAAGTCCGTGGGCTTGATCCACACCACCGCACCGTTGGAAAGCCGCCATTCCGTGGCCCCGACCTCCGCCATCTCCACCTCTTCCACGACCGTCCCCGGCGTCGGGAGGCGGGCCATGAGGGGCCGATCCACGGCGGCATCCTCCCAGGGCGCCAGCTCCGCCGCCTCCACCTCGGCGAGTATGGCCCGGAACTCCACCGAGTCGGGGAGGGACAGGCCGGGCCGCTGGACGCCATCGGCCAGCACGACGCGGTCGGCGTCGCTCAGATTCCGACGTGCCACCTGGTTCACGTCGTCGAGGTCGATGGCGGGCATGAGCTCCCGGGCGGCCTGGTACAGCACTGCGATTCCCGGGACCGCATTCCCTTCCAGGTAGTGGCTCACGTACTGTCCGGCGAACCCTGCCGACTCCAGGTTGTCCCGCTCGGCGTATCGCCGCTCCAGGCCTCGCATGAGCTCGAGCTTCTCCCGCTCCAGCTCCCCCGGCGTGAAGCCGTGACGGGCCGCGCGTTCAGATTCCTCCAGGAGCGCCCGGAAGCCACGGGCGTGACCGTCCTCCGGCACCAGCGCTAGCAACTGGAAGACGCTCCGGGTCCGGACCAAGGACCCCCTTCCGCTGAAGGCCGCGGCGAACGGCGGATCCGCCGCCTGGGCGAGCTCGGCGAGCCGCTCGTTCATCATCCCCTCCGCCAGCTGTTCCACCAGGACGTCTCGGTAGTCGTCGAGGGTGCGGGTCGTGTCCCGCTCCTGCAGCGTGAGGAGGCCGACGGTGGACCCCGAGGCCTCGGGGTCCACGGCGATGGCGAAGTAGGTGGCGTCATGTGGCGGTACCGTGAAAGACGGGCGGTCCGGGGGTCCCTGGGGAGCTGGAATCCGGCCGAAGTGGGACCGGATGCGCTCCACCACGTCCGCCGCGTCGAAGTCGCCCACCGCCACCACCGCCATGAGATCAGGCCGGTACCACCGCCGGTAGAACCGCGTGAGCTCGTCGTGGGGGAAGCTCTGGAGCACCTCCACCTCACCGATGGGGAGACGATCCGCATAGCGGGAACCCCGAAACATCACCGGAAGCTGCTGGTCCCGGAGCCGGGCCTGGGCGCCCCGACCGAGCCGCCACTCCTCCACCACCACCCCCCGCTCCGCATCGACCTCCTCCGGCTCGAAGCTCAGCTGGTGGGCCCAGTCCTCCAGGATCTGGAAGCCGGTGGCGAAGGCCTCCGGGTCGTCGGTGGGGACCCGGAGCTGGTAGACCGTCTCGTCGAAGCTCGTGTAGGCGTTGATGGAGGGGCCGAACGCCATGCCGATGCCCTCGAGATAGTCCACCAGTTCCTGCTTCTCGAAGTTGGCGGTCCCGTTGAAGGCCATGTGCTCAACCAGGTGGGCGAGCCCCCGCTGACCCTCGTCCTCCAGCACCGAGCCGGCATTCACCACCAGTCGGAGTTCGGCCCGGGCGGCGGGCCGCCCGTTCTCCCGTACGAAGTACGTCAATCCGTTGGGAAGCGTCCCCGTGAGCACCGCTGGATCCAGGGGCAGCGGCCCGGCCGGGACCTCCTGGGCGGCGAACGGGGTCGCCGGCTGCAGCAGCAGGAGAGGGAGGAGGACGATCAGGACGGTCCCCGGAAATGCTGGGGAAAGGTGACGGCGCATGCTGGGTCGGGTCGGAGACGCTGGACGGTCGGGTCCGCCTCGACTCTACCGGGCCAGTCCCCGGGAGGGTTCCCCGCTAGACCGAGGTCGCTGCGGTGCGGCGTCCGCCCGCCAGGGTCAGGGGGACGAGCATTCCCAGGAAGACGAGGTGGTACCAGACCGGCAGGTCGTTCCAGCTACCGGCCTGGACCGGAATCCCCGTCGCCAGCAGCAACGCCGCCAGGATGAGGACCGGGCGCCACGCCCCGCTGACCCGGGAGGTCACGAGACCCGCCGCGAAGGAGGCGACGAAGGAGAGGAGAAGGTAGAGGATCAGCGCGGTGGGGTCCCGGGTGAAGCCCCGGGCGTCGTGGACCCCGGAAAGCGCGGACCGCAAGACTGCGCTGCCGCCCAGGAAGATGACGGTCCAGGCCCCGTAGCCGGCCACGATTCCCAGCACCCTCTTCAGCATCCTTCCCCTCCCCGGCGGCAGTCCCCCCGGACCCCCGTCGGGCCCACGGGCGGCGCCAACATACGCTTCCGCGCCGGGTTCCGCAGGTCCGCCGTGGCGGCACCCCGGCGGAAACCGACGCCAGGGCCCGCTTCATAAGGCCAGTACCGGGGACGGGACTCGAACCCGTAAGGGATTGCTCCCGGGCGATTTTGAGTCGCCTGCGTCTACCAGTTCCGCCACCCCGGCGCACGAGGGAAGATGAGGCCGGGACGGCTGCGAGCCAAGGTGGCCATCTGTAACTCCCCGCCCGGTCTTCCTATTCTACCAGGCGGGCGGCGACCCCGACCGCCCGTCTCGGAACGACCTTTTCCACGAAATGCGAGGAGACTCCGTGGCCGTCCCCCTCCCGGACCCCTTCGGCGCCCGCAAGACCCTGGACCTCCCAGAGGGTCCGACGGATTACTACGACATCTCGGTCCTCGAGGACCAGGGACTCGTAGAGCTGTCGAGACTGCCCTTCTCCATCCGAGTGCTCCTGGAGAACGCCCTCCGGCACGCGGGCAAGGGGTACGTGTCCGAGGAGCACGTGCGGGCGGTGGCCGGGTGGAGTCCTACCAGCGCCGGGGCCGACGTCCCCTTCATGCCCTCCCGGGTGGTGCTCCAGGACTTCACCGGGGTGCCGGCGGTGGTGGACCTCGCGGCGATGCGGAACGGGATCCAGGCGCTCGGGGGAGACCCGGACCGGATCAACCCGGTGGTGCCGGCGGACCTGGTCATCGACCACTCGGTCCAGGTCGACTTCTTCGGCACACCCGATGCCTATCGCAAGAACGTGGAGATGGAGTACGAGCGGAATCGCGAGCGCTACACGCTTCTCCGCTGGGCCCAGAAGGCATTCGAGAACTTCTCCGTGGTGCCTCCCGGAACGGGCATCGTCCATCAGGTGAACCTGGAGTACCTGGCCTCGGTGGTGCATCGCCGGGAAGAGGGCGATCGGATGGTGGCCTATCCGGACACCCTGGTGGGAACCGATTCCCACACCACCATGATCAACGGTCTCGGCGTGGTGGGCTGGGGCGTGGGAGGCATCGAAGCGGAGGCGGTCCTCCTGGGTCAGCCCTACTACATGCTCCTTCCAGAGGTCGTGGGCATGAAGATGGTGGGCTCTCTTCCCGAGGGCGCCACAGCCACTGATCTGGTGCTTCGGACCACCGAGATCCTCCGGGAGCACGGTGTCGTGGGGCGCTTCGTGGAGTACTACGGCGAGGGTCTCTCCAACCTCTCCCTCCCGGACAAGGCGACCCTCGCGAACATGTCGCCGGAGTACGGAGCCACCATCGGGTTCTTCCCGGTGGACGACCAGGCGCTTCGGTACCTCGAGGGCACGGGTCGTCCTCCGGAGCTGGTCCGGCGGGTGGAAGCCGTCTCCAAGGCTCTGGGACTCTTCCGGACCGACGACACGCCGGATCCCGAGTTCACCAGCACGTTGGAGCTGGATCTCTCCACCGTGGAGCCCAGCCTGGCCGGACCCAAGCGCCCGCAGGACCGGATCGCGATGGCACGCATGCGCGAGGCCTTCGACGAGCACCTTCCGTCCCTGGTCCCGGCGGGCTTCG
Organism: Gemmatimonadota bacterium; assembly: GCA_037382905.1. Classification (GTDB taxonomy): domain Bacteria; phylum Gemmatimonadota; class Gemmatimonadetes; order Longimicrobiales; family Gaopeijiaceae; genus Gaopeijia. The sequence goes on from JARRPL010000028.1 coordinate 9,907, forward strand.
AGCTCCCGGAGAAGGGGCCGGAATCCGAGCCACGGCCCTCCGACAGCTGGGCCGGCGAGGGCGGCAACGTGCCGGCCACGGGCACCGCCGTCCGGAGTGCCCGGCGGACCGGTGGCCGCAACCGCTATCACACCTTCGAGTACCAGGGTGCCGACGTGGAGATCGGTGACGGCTCCATCGTCATCGCCGCCATCACCAGCTGCACCAACACGTCCAACCCCTCGGTGATGGTGGGCGCGGGCCTGGTGGCCCAGCGGGCGGCGGAGCGGGGCCTCGAGGTGAAGCCCTGGGTCAAGACCTCCATGGCACCCGGCTCCAAGGTGGTCACGGACTACCTGGATAGCTCCGGACTGCTCCCGTCCCTCGAGAAACTCGGCTTCGAGGTCGTGGGCTACGGCTGTACCACCTGTATCGGCAACTCGGGCCCCCTGCCCGGCCCCATCGAGGAGGCCGTGCGGGACAAGGGGCTGGTGGTGGCCTCGGTCCTGTCGGGGAACCGGAACTTCGAGGCCCGCATCCATCCTCTGGTCCGCGCCAACTATCTGGCGTCCCCCATGCTGGTGGTGGCGTATGCCCTGGCGGGCCGGATCGACATCGACCTCTACAACGAGCCCCTGGGGCGGGACCGGGACGGCAAGCCGGTCTTCCTGTCGGACATCTGGCCGACCCAGGAGGAGATCCGGGAGACGGTCACCCGCTCCCTCAAGCCCGAGATGTACCGGGACCGGTACGGCGAGGTCTTCGACGGCGACGACCTCTGGAAGGCCCTTCCGGTCCCGGAGCAGAGCAGCCTCTACGAGTGGGACCCCGAGTCCACGTACATCCGCAACCCTCCCTTCTTCCAGGGAATGAAGGCCGACGAGCCGGAATTCAGCGACGTGAAGGGCGCCCGGGTGCTGGCGCTCCTGGGCCAGTCGGTGACCACCGACCACATCTCACCCGCCGGGGCCATCGCCAAGGACGGTCCGGCGGGCCGCTACCTCATGGACCACGGGGTGGGCCCGGTCCAGTTCAACACCTTCGGTTCCCGCCGCGGCAACCACGAGGTCATGATGCGGGGCACCTTCGCGAACGTGCGGATCCGGAATCTCCTTCTGGACGGCCGCGAGGGTGGATACACGATCCACCACCCCACCGGGGAGGAGATGTCGATCTTCGATGCCGCCATGAAGTACCAGGCAGAGGAGATCCCCCTCGTGGTCCTGGCGGGCACGGAATACGGCACGGGATCCTCCCGGGACTGGGCCGCCAAGGGGACGGCGCTGCTGGGCGTGAAGGCGGTGATCGCCGAGAGCTACGAGCGGATCCACCGGAGCAATCTGGTGGGGATGGGCGTTCTTCCGCTGGAGTTCGCCGACGGAGCGTCCGCCGGGAGCCTGGGACTGGACGGCACCGAGACGTTCGATATCTCGGGAATCGCCGACGGACTCGAGCCGGGAGGTGAGCTCGAGGTGGTGGCCCGGGCCGGAGATGGAAGCGAGACCCGTTTCCCGGTGAAGGTGCGCCTGGACTCGGACGTGGACGTGTCGTACTACCGGAACGGGGGGATCCTCCACACGGTGCTGCGGAAGATGGCCCGTGGCGAGATGTAGCGGGCGGCCCGTCCGGGCCAAGGCCCCCTATCCGTCGTAGCCCAGACGACGGGCCATCCTGCCGGTGATCCGCTGGAGCGCACGTTCATCCCAGGGCGTATCCGAGCCGCTGGCGCGCTCCCGCAGCGGCTCCTTGTCCGGGCGCTCCGCCGCCGTTCGGATCATGCGTTCCACGACGTCCGCGTCGGCGGGGACGCCGATGAACTCCAGGAGTTCCCGGAACCGGTCCCGGCCCACCGAGTCCAGTCGGAGTTCGAAGCACCGCTCCGGATCGACGCTCTCGAGGCCGTCGAGGATGGTGCCGTTGATCTCGCACCACAACCAGGCCAGCCGCTCCAACCGGCTCTCGAACTCCGGCGGAGGGTCGAGACGGTGATCCCGCCAGAGGTCACCGACCTCGATCCGCCACCGGCGGCGAACGAATCCGTACAGCCGTTCCCGAAGGTCCGGCTCGGCATACCAGCCGCGTCTCAGCCCGCTACGGACGAAGTCCGCAGGGTTCCGGTGCAGGAAGACGAAGCGGGCGCCGAAGATCCGATCCAGCTCCGGGATGAAGTGGGAACAGTAGTGGGCGCTTTCCACGTACGTCAGCCCGTTCTTCAACACCTGCCAGTACAGGTTCTCCCGCTTGTGTCGGACGGCCATCTCGGCGTCCTCTCCGGAGAGCCTGCCCCGCCAGCGGAGGTAGGCCTCCGTGACCAGGTGGGGCAGGGGCTCGTGGACCGCGAACACGGAATCCACGGTACCCAGCGCCCACGCGATCATCCGTGAGCCCGCCCGGCCCGTGGAGACCACGAATACCGGAGGATTCTGCTCGGTACCACGGCGCACGACCGTCCTCCTGATCCGGAGCTGTTCCAGGGAGTGGAGCCCCGCCCGGCCCCCGCCCTCCAAGACTGCGAGACCTGCGGCGACGCCGCGGCGGATACGCCGCTGCTGCCGTCCTAGTACGCCGCGGGCCCCTGGGGGCTCTCCCCCGGGTCGACCGTCCCCGACGAGGCCTCGGGGTCCGGGACCTCCATGCGGCCTTCCAGAACCTGGATGCCGTAGAAGGCCCGCTGGACCGCAACCGGGGCGTCCCCGTTCGCCAGGGCCCGGGCCGCACCGTCCAGAAGGTGCCGGGCACGTCCCACCACGTCCACGGCGCCTCCCTGGCCCCCGAGATCCTCGGCCGGGTCTTCCATTCCGGCAAGGAGGGCCCTTCCCCGGGCCACCAGACGGCGACCGATGGCCTCAGGCGTCAAGGACCGGTAGAGGTCCGCCGCAGCCAGACCCGCCTCGATGGCCGCCAGGACGCGGCCTTCTCGCCGCGCCGCACCCGCCTCCGCGGTGAGGCTTCGGGCTTCGGCCAGGGGGAGGGCCAACTCCGGAGGCAACGGCCCGAGCCGTTCCACCTCCGTCTCGGCCCAGAGCAGAGAGCGGAACGCCTCCTCGACCTCCCGGGCATCCATGACCGACGCCAGGTGCGCCGCCACGGTCCGTCGGGCGTCCGCCCTGGAAGAGCCGTCGGCCACGGGATCGTCCCACGACGCCCGCCACGCCTCCAGGGCACCCCGCACCTCCGGCGTCGGTTCACTCTCCGCCACCAACTTCGGAAGTTCCGGCAGGGGACTGGCAAGCGCGAGGGACGGCACCGTCTGGACGGTGGTCGGACCGCCCAGCGGGTCTGTAGGCGAATCGTGGCAACCTGCCAGGACGAGGGCCCCGGAAAGGAGGCACGCGAGGCCTCGAATGGATCGGGCCGTTCTGGCCGGGGAAGAATGGGTATCCATATCTACCTGAAATCTTAGCGCACCCGGCAGGCCCGTGCCACGGCCCGGACTCCGCGGGACCCTCGGCCCCTGCCCCGAGTCCGTCGGCACCTTCCCGGGCCCCCCGCCCCGCCGGACGTCCTCAGCTCAGGGTGACCTCACCGTTGGGCGTCGCCAGGGTCGCGATGATGGCCGGCGCCTCGCCCGGCTCGATGCCCGGGAGCCCCACCTCGTGAAAGAGGGGCGTGAGCGACTCGTGGTCCGGGTGTTCGAGCCGCAGTCGCTGGAGCGTCACCCCCGACGACCGGGCCCCGGGGTGTTCGGCCCCCTCCCAGTCGATGACCAGAGGGAGGACGCCACCCAGAAGCCGCACCCGGGGGTCCGTGATCTGCCACGACAGCTCACTGCCGTCCTCCCGGGTCCGCCGACCGGTGACCACGGATCCGGGAAGGAAGCCGACGGTCTGGAATTCTCCGCACGTGAGGGGCATGAGGAAGGGACGGACGGCCCACCACGCCATCCGCGGTTCTTCCAGGCGGTCCACCTCGAGGATGGGGCCGCCCTCCACCTCCGTCTGTTCGTCGTCGGGGCCGATCACCTCCAGATATCGGCGATCGCCGAGGGAGAGGATCCGGTTCCGGGTGCCCCAACCGGGGTGCCGTCCCCCGGCGCCGAAGGAGACGCCGAACCGAGCCTCCAGGTCGGCAACCGTGGCGTCGACGTCCGGGGTGGCGTAGAGGAGGTGATCCAGCTCCAGGGGGCGACTCATGAGGGCTCCGGGATCTCGGGGGAGGAGCGCGATCGGCAGGACCGCGTCACCCTGGCACAACCCGACTGGGGAAGCCGCGTTCCGGGAGCGTTCCGGGCTCGTCCCGTCCCCCCTCGGCAGCGTCTCCCGGCTGGTTGACCGTCCCCGACGGATCCCGGTAGCTTTGGAGGCTTCGGACGCCCCGAAGCCCCCTCTGCCGAGTCCACCGAAAGCCCTGAAAGGTACTCCATGTCCGAGAAGGTTCTGGTCCACTACGAAGTCGAAGACAAGGTGGCGGTCATCACCCTGGACGACCCGCCAGTGAACACCTACACGCACGAGATGATGCTGCAGCTGGATGCCGCCATCGTCCGTGCCCGATTCGATACCGGCGTGGAGGTCATCGTCCTCACGGGTCAGGGCGAGAAGTTCTTCTCCGCCGGCGCGAACATCCAGATGCTCAACGAGGCCGACCCGGTCTGGAAGTACTACTTCTGCCTGCATGCGAACGAGACCCTGAGCCGGCTGGAGCAGACCCCGAAGCTCACCATCGCCGCCCTCAACGGGCACACCGTCGGCGGCGGGATGGAGATCGCCATGGCGGCGGATCTCCGGATCGCCCGGAAGGGCGCCGGAAAGATGGGGCTCCCCGAGGTGAATCTGGGCGTCCTCCCCGGCACCGGCGGCACACAGCGCCTCTGCCGGATCGTCGGAAAGTCCCATGCCATCGAGCTCATGGCGGAGGGGGATCTGTTCGACTTCGAGGTGGCCCTGGAGAAGAAGCTTGTGAACCGGGTGCTGGATACCGGGAGCCACGAGGAGTTCATGGCGGAGGTGATGGACTACGCCAAGAGCTTCACGACCCCTGGAAAGGCGTCCATGGCGGTGGGTCACATCAAGCGCTCGGTGCAGTCGGGCGCAGAGATCGCCTTCGAGTACGGGCTGGCGCTGGAGCGTGAGTTGCAGGCCAAGCTCTTTGCCAGCCACGACGGGAAAGAGGGAATCGCCGCCTACGTGGAGAAGCGCGAGGCCTCCTTCGAAGGCAAGTAGGCCCCGCCGTCCCACCGGGCCGGTGGACGCCGTGCCCCGGCATGTCATCCGACTGCGAGCGGGGTCCGGGTCCGTCCCGGGCCCCGTTCGCGTTCCCGAACCCCGCATCGCATGAGCGACAGCATTCGCAATCGGCTCTGGATCCGGAACGCCTGGGAAGACGCGGCGTCCGGCTCGACCTTTCCCACCACGAACCCGGCCACGGATGAGGTCATCACCGAGGTGGCCCGCGGGGCGGCAGCCGACGTGGATCGAGCGGTGACGGCGGCCCGAGGGGCCCTCTCGTCCCCCGAATGGAGCCGGATGGACCCCCACCAGCGAAGCCGTCTCCTCTTCCGCCTGGCGGAGCTGATCGAGGCCCACGGGGACGAGCTGGGCGCGTTGGAGACCCGGGACAACGGAAAGCCGTACTTCGAGGCCCGGAAGATCGACGTCCCCAGCACGGTGGGGGTCTTCCGCTACTTCGCGGGAATGGCGGACAAGATCTTCGGTGAGACCATCCCGGTGTCGGGCCCGTTCCTGAACTATACGCTCCGGGAGCCCGTCGGCGTGGTCGGCTGCATCACGCCCTGGAACTTCCCCCTCAACATCGCCTCCTGGAAGGTGGCGCCGGCGCTGGCCTGCGGACACGCGGTGGTCCTCAAGCCGGCGGAAGAGACGCCCCTGACCGCGCTCCGCCTCGGCGAGCTGGCGGCGGAGGCGGGCTTTCCGGCAGGCGCACTGAACGTCGTCCCGGGGATGGGCGAGGAGGCGGGGGCGGCACTGGTGGCGCACCCCGGGGTGGACGCCATCTCCTTCACCGGGTCCACCGAGGTGGGTCGGATCATCGCCCGGGAGGCGGCGGAGGGACTCAAGAAGGTCTCGCTGGAGCTGGGCGGGAAGTCGCCCAATATCGTCTTCGCGGATGCCGATCTGAAGGCTGCCGTCCGAGGCGCCGCAACGGGGATCTTCTACGGCAAGGGCGAAGTCTGCGCCGCCGGCTCACGCATCTTCGTCGAGGCGTCCATCTACGACGAGTTCGTCGAGGCCTTCGCCCAGCGAGCCGAAGGGATGACCGTCGGGGACCCCATGGACGGGGGGACCCGGCTCGGCGCCATCGTCAGTGAGGCCCAGACGGACCGGGTGATGGGCTACGTGGAGGCGGGAAAGCGGGAAGGCGCTCGCCTCGTCACGGGAGGGGAGCGGGTCCGGGTGGACGGGCGCGGAAACTTCGTCACCGCCACCGTCTTCGCCGACGTGACGCCGGAGATGACCATCGCCCGAGAGGAGATCTTCGGCCCGGTGGCCGCCATCCTCCCCTTCGACGGCGTGGACGACGCCATCGCCAAGGCGAACGATACGGCGTTCGGGCTGGCCTCCGGGGTGTGGACCCGGGACGTGGGGAAGGCCCACCGGGTGGCCCGGGACCTGGAGGCCGGGATCGTCTGGGTGAACACCTACAACATGTACGATGCCGGCTCACCCTTCGGCGGCGTCAAGGAGAGCGGGTACGGACGCGATCTGGGGTATCGCTCCGCCCTGGAGAAGTACACCCGGACCAAGAGCGTCTGGGTGGCGGTGGACCGATGACGGGCGCCACGACGCCCGTGCTGGTGGATGCAGTCCGCACACCCATCGGGCGCCATGGAGGGGCGCTGGCGGCGGTCCGACCCGACGATCTGGCGGCCCACGTCATCGCAGGGCTCCTGGAGCGGAACGGGGTCGATCCCGCGGCGGTGGACGACGTGATCCTCGGGTGCACGAACCAGGCGGGGGAGGACAACCGCAACGTCGCCCGCATGGGCCTCCTCCGGGCCGGCCTCCCCGTGACCGTGCCGGGCCAGACGGTGAACCGGCTGTGCGGCTCGGGACTTCAGGCCGTCAACGGTGCGGCCCAGGCCATACGGGCGGGCGAGGGCAGTCTCTTCGTCGCCGGAGGCGTCGAGAGCATGTCTCGGGCGCCGTGGGTGATGCTCAAGCCGGCCTACGGCTACCCCCGGGGTGTGCCCGAGACCGCCGACACCGTCCTCGGATGGCGCTTCGTGAACCCGTCCCTCCCCCGGGAGTGGACCGTCGGCCTGGGAGAGACGGCCGAAGTGGTGGCCGAGGAGTTCGGCGTTGGGCGGGAGGAACAGGACGCGTTCGCTCTGGAGAGCCAGCGACGGGCCGCCGCCGCCATGGAGGCGGGACGCTTCGAGGACGAGATCCTCCCGGTGCAGGTGCCCCGTCGAAAGGGGGATCCGGTCCGGGTGGCCACCGACGAGCACCCCCGACCCGACACCACCCTGGAGGCCCTCCGACGCTTGCGGCCCGTGTTCCGGAAGGACGGCACCGTCACGGCCGGCAACGCCTCGGGAATCAACGACGGAGCGGCCGCCCTCCTGGTCACCAGCGAGGCCCGTGCGCGGGAGCTGGGGCTGGAGCCCCGGTTCCGGGTGGTGGCGTCGGGTGTGGCGGGGTTGGAGCCCCACCGGATGGGCATGGGACCCGTCCCGGCGACCCGCATCGCCCTGGAGCGCGCCGGGTGGTCCGTGGACGAGCTGGACCTGGTGGAGCTGAACGAGGCCTTCGCCGCCCAGGCCCTCCCGTGCATGAAGGAACTCGGACTGGACCCTGAACGAGTGAACGTAAACGGAGGCGCCATCGCCCTGGGGCACCCGGTGGGCTGCTCCGGCGCCCGGATCCTCACGACCCTCGTCCACGAGATGCGCCGCCGGGGCGCCCGTCGCGGTCTGGCGACCATGTGCATCGGCGTGGGGCAGGGCATCGCAACGCTGGTGGAGGCGCTATGAGCGAGATCGAGAGAGTGGCGGTTCTGGGTGCCGGGACCATGGGTCACGGGATCGCCCAGGTCTCGGCCATGGCCGGGCTCGGCACGGTATTGCACGACCCCGACGGCGAGGCCCTGGAACACGGGCTGGACCGCATCCGGACAAACCTCCACAACGGCGTGGAGCTGGGGAAGATCGGAGAGGATGCCGCCCACGAGGCCCTCAACCGCCTGCAGATGGGGCTGGACCTGATGCCCAGCGTGGCGGAGGCGGACCTGGTCATCGAGGCGGTGCCCGAGTCGTTGGAGCTCAAGCACCGCATCTTCACCGACGTGGCGGTTGCGGCGCCCCCCCACGCGCTCCTGGCCACCAACACCTCGTCCCTCTCCATCGACCGCATCGCGGACGCGGTGGACGATCCGGGCCGGGTGGTGGGGATGCACTTCTTCAATCCGGTGCACCTCATGAAGCTGGTGGAGGTCGTCTGGGGCCCCCGGACCACCGAGGGGACCCGGGACGCCGCCGTGGCCTTCGTAGGGCGCCTTGGAAAGGAGGCGGTGGTGGTGAAGGACGCGCCGGGCTTCGCCTCCTCCCGGCTGGGGATCATCCTGGGGATGGAGGCGATCCGCATGGTGGAACAGGGGGTGGCCTCGCCCGAGGACATCGACAAGGCCATGGAGCTCGGCTATCGCCACCCCATGGGTCCGCTGCGCCTCACCGACCTGGTGGGACTCGACGTCCGTCTGGGCATCGCCGAGTACCTGCACGAGACCCTGGGGAGCGAGGCGTTCCGGCCCCCGGAGCTCCTGAAGCGGATGGTGGCGGCCGGCAAGCTGGGGAAGAAGAGCGGGATGGGCTTCTACGACTGGAGCGAATCGTGAGGGAGAACGCGGTCCGGGTGGAGCTTCGGGACGATGGCATCGCCGTCGTGACCCTGGATCGCCCGGACAAGCTGAACGCCCTCAACGAGGCGGTGCGACAGCGGCTCATGGAGGTGATGGACGAGCTCGCCGAGGATGACACCGTGAAGGTGGCGATCCTTCACGGCGCCGGTGACAAGGCCTTCGTCGCCGGCGCGGACATCGGCGAGTTCGCGTCCCGTACGGTGGCGGAGCAGCGTGACGTGTACCTGCGCCGACGGGTCTACGACGCTCTGGCGTCGTTCCCCAAGCCCGTCATCGCCGCCGTGCACGGCTACTGTCTCGGAGGCGGATCCGAGCTGGCCCTGGCCTGCGACGTCCGGGTGGCGGACCGGACGGCCCGATTCAGCCAGGCGGAGATCCGAATCGGGCTCATCCCGGGTGCGGGAGGGACGCAGCGGCTCGCTCGTCTCGTGGGACCCGGCCAGGCCCTCCGCATCGCCCTCACCGGCGACATGGTGGACGCCGAGGAGGCGCACCGCATCGGCCTGGTGGAGTTCCTGGTGGATGAAGGGGAGCATCTGGAGAAGGCCCTCGAGGTGGCGGGTCGCATGGCCCGCTGGAGTCCCGTCTCCCTCCGCCTCATCAAGCAGTCGGTCCGGGCCGCCATGGAGACCCCGCTCTCGGCGGGGCTCGAGCTCGAGAAGGAGCTCTTCCTGGCGGCCTTCGGGAGCGCCGACGGCCAGGAGGGCGTGCGGGCGTTCATGGAGAAGCGGAAACCCGAGTTCAAAGGGCGCTGAGGCGGCGATTCCGTCCACAGGAGATCCGGGCCGAGGCCCGGGCTCCGCGAGGGCGGGAGGCCACGGGCCCCGGGGGACCGCTCCCGAACACGCCGACCCACGCCACGACACCCTGGACAACCTCTCGGCAGCGCCCCTACTTTGCGACGCAAAGTCATTTGCGATCCACACACACCAGAGGCGTGCCCGTGTCTGCACTCACCGAGTTCCTCTTTCCGGCACCGGCGCCGCGTCGCCCCCTGGCGATCCTGCGGTGGTGGGAGCGTCGTCGCCTGGCCTTCAATCTGGCGGTGGGGACCGCCGGGCTCGTCTCCGTCGTCACCGTGAGCGTGATCCAGATGCTCCCGCCCTTCTCGAGTCCGACGGCGGTGCCCCTGGGTCCGATCGTCCTCTTCGGGGTCATGGCCAACGTCTGCTACCTCCTGGGTCCGGCCGTGGAGCTGGGCGTGGGAGCGATCTGGGGACGGGCCGTCCTGCCCACCGGGCCGGCCCTCTACCGCATGGGCCTGACCTTCTCGGTCGGCCTGGCCCTCCTCCCGACCCTCGTCTCGGTGATGGCCTGGACCGTGGCGGTGCTTGCATCGGTGTTGTTCTGACGGAACCGGCCCGTCGGGCCCCGGGAGGAGTGGGCGCCAGAGTACTCGCGCAGGGAGGGCAGGCTCCGTAGGATGGGCCGATCCTGGCTCCGACCCGAGGACGACGTGCGCCGAACCACCCTCCCCCTCCTCGTCGCCACCCGGGCCCTCCCGGCCTCCTCCGGCCTGTCGGCCCAGGAGCCCCACACGGCCGTGCTCCACGACGAATTCCAGACCCGCCTCGGGGCGGTGATCCAGGAGTACGAGGGGGTCGCGGGATTCCACATCCTGGATCTCACGGAGGGGAGCGTCTTCGCCTTCCGTGACGACCGGGTGTTCCCGCAGGCCTCCGCCACCAAGGTCCCGATCCTGCCGGAGCTCTTCCGGCGAGCCCAGGACGAGCCCGAGCTTCTTCAGCAGCGGGTCGAGGTGACGGAGTCCGACCTCACCGGCGGGAGCGACGTGCTCCGGTACCTCAC
>JARRPL010000029.1:0-26063 GCA_037382905.1 Gemmatimonadota bacterium
CCTCCTGGGCGCCGGAGACCCGTCCGGAGCCGTGGTCGGACACCTCTACCTCCGTGAGGACACGGGATGGCGGGGGTACGGGAGGGTCCCGATGGACCCGGCGACAGAGCCGGCTCCAGGCCTGCCCGGCGGGGGGCTCGACATGGGGACAATCATGGCGCTGTTCGATCTCCGTCGTCTGCGGGACGTGACGCCGCGGGAGATGCCCGCCACCTTCGAGCCCGACGCCCGCTACGGCCTGGTCGCCAGCGCCCACAATCTGATCGTGGACACCGAGAGCGGCTTCGCCTACACGGTGGGCACCAATACGGGAGGGGAGTCCTGCGGCGGAGGGCTCCACATGATCGACATCCGCGTACCGACGCGGCCCACCTTCGCCGGCTGCTATACCGACTCGGCGGGCCTCATCTGGAGCGGACGCACCCACGATGCCCAGTGCACGGTCTACCGGGGCCCCGACGACGCCTACCAGGGCCGCCAGATCTGCTTCGCCTCCAACGAGACGGTCCTCCGCGTCGTGGACGTGACCGACAAGGCGAACCCCGTGCCCGTCAGCGCCATGAGCCACCCCGGCACGGCTTACGTGCATCAGGGTTGGCTCACCGACGACCACCGCTACCTCTACGTCAACGACGAGCTGGACGAGATCGTAGGCACGACGGACCGGACCCGAACCCTGGTGTGGGACGTGACGGAGCTGGATGACCCCATCCTGGTGGCAGAACACCTGGGCCCGGACCAGGCCACCGACCACAACCTCTACATTCGAGGAAACCGGGCCTATCTGGCCAACTACCAGGCGGGTTTCCGGATCCTGGACATCTCCGATCCCGAGTCCCCCGTGGAGATCGGCTGGTTCGACACCACCCCGTACGGTGACAACCCGCCGGGCTTCAGCGGCGGTGCCTGGACCGCCTTCCCCTTCTTCGACTCGGGGATGGTGGTGGTGTCCAGCATGAACGAGGGGATCTTCGTCCTGCGGCCCCGGCCCATCGTTCCGTGACGGCGTGGGAGACCGACGCCGTCCCGGGCTCGGCACATGCGGCCGGCAGGGCAGGGGCCCTCGCGCCTCGGGCGAGGGACGCCGATCCGGACCGGGGGGCTCTCAAACGGCGGGAGTCGGCGCTCTCTCTTCCTGGAGCGGTGCACACCAGATCCACCCCTCACTGCGTGCCAACACGGTCTGACGGGGCGCCATGGCGCGTCCCTCGAGAAAGTCCCGGGCGGCCCAGAGGCAGACCACCGAATCCAGAGCGTCGGCGTTGGCGAGGATGAGGCCCGTGTCGCCCAGCTCCATCTCAGCGGACAGGGCCCGGACGATCTCCCGTCTCTCCGACACCTGCTCGGCCCTCTTGTACCCCCGATGGCGCGCTCCGTGGGCGCGAAGCGATCCCGCAGGATAGACCTCGATGACCGCCACCCTCCCGTTGAAATCGGGACTCCAGGCCAGGGGGACCGGCCCTTGAAGGGCGTCCCGGAGATCCTGGAGGATCTGGAGCGCCGCTCGGGCGGTCCGGGCGATCCGATCCGCCCCGACGTCCAGGGGCTGTTGGCCGATCTCACGGCGTATGAAGCGATCCGTGTGCCGCCGGAAGAGGGCGTGTGCGGACGGCTCCAGGTACGCCCCCGCCTCGTGGGTGTGCAGCGCGTTCTTCAACGGATGGGGCCATCCCAGGGGCGCGTCCATGGCGATGAGGGTGCGCGGGGCACCGGCCACCACATCCGCCAGGTGCGCCCCGAGCCCCGGGATGCCCACCTCGACGGTCTCCACCACCATTCCCGTCGGACCGTACTCGGCCACCGCCACCCCCACCTTGCCGGGCTGCGTAGCACAGTCGATGCCGATGATCTTCAATGGGTCTTCCCCTTCTCGACGGGGCTGCGTGGACACCCGCCGGTCCCGAGCCGAGGTTGGCCCGGACGGGGCGGACTCGAACGATTTACTGGAGGCGCCACTTCCCGGCGGTGATATTGGACTTATGAGACGAGACATCCTGCATCCGGGCGCCGGGAGCCTCCGCTACGAGATCCGTGAGATCGTGGCGGCGGCCCAGGCCGTCGAATCCCTGGGCCGCACCATGGTCTGGGAGAACATCGGGGACCCGGTGGCCAAGGGGGAGGTCCCGCCCCGGTGGATCCGAGACATCGTGTCGGAGCTGGTGCACGAGACCGAATCCTGGGGCTACTGCGACACCCAGGGCGTGCCCCGGGTGCGGGCCTTTCTGGCGGACGAGGTCAACGCCCGGGGGGGCGTGCAGGTAACCCCCGACGACATCCTCTTCTTCAACGGTCTCGGCGACGCCATCGCCAAGGTGTACGGGTTCCTGCGACGCGAGGCACGCATCCTGGGTCCCTCCCCGGCCTACTCCACCCACTCCTCCGCCGAGGCGGCCCATTCGGGTTACGAGCATTTCACCTACGACCTGGTGCCGGAGCGGGGTTGGCTCCCGAACCTGGAGGAGATCCGGAGCAAGGCCCGCTACAACGACTCCATCGCAGGGATCCTCCTCTTGTCGCCGGACAATCCCACCGGGGCCGTCTACCCCCGGGAGGTGCTCGAGGAGATCGCGTCCATCGCACGGGAGCACGACCTCTTCGTCATCGCCGACGAGATCTACGCCAACATCGTCTACACCGGCGACCCGCCTCTCCACATGAGCGAATGGATCGGTGACGTGCCGGGCATCGCCATGCGGGGGGTCAGCAAGGAATACCCCTGGCCCGGGGCCCGCTGCGGATGGCTGGAGATCCTGAACCGGCAGCACGACCCCGGCTTCAGCCGCTACGTGGACAGCCTCCTGGCGGCGAAGCGTCTCGAGGTATCGTCCACGACGCTGCCCCAGCTTTCGATCCCCCTCGTCATGGGAGATCCACGGTACGCTGCGCACCTGGATCGCCGTAGAGCCCTCTTCTCCGCTCGTGCCGACGAGCTCGAGGACGCCTTCGCCGGGTGCGGACCGGTGATGGTCCGCAAGCCCGGCGGCGCCTTCTACTTCACGGCGATGTTCGAGGACGGATTGCTGAACGACCGGCAGACGCTCCCCATCGAGGATCCGGAGATCCGGTCCCTCGTGGAGGGACTCGTGGAGGGGGTGGCCCCGGACAAGCGCTTCGTCTACTACCTCATGGGAGCCACGGGAATCGTGGTGGTCCCTCTCTCGGGCTTCCAGTCGTCCCACCACGGCTTCCGGGCCACCCTTCTGGAGACCGACGACGATCGGCGACGCTGGATCTTTCGCACCTTGCGGGAGTCCATCGACGCCTACACCGCCAGCGCCTGACCCGGACCGGATCCGGAACGCCGGCCCGCGTCCGCCCGGCGACGGAGCCCCGGCGGGCGCTCGTCCCGGCGGGGGCCCTCGTCAGCCCGCGTAGAGCTCTCGATAAAGGGCCAACGCCGTCGTGTGCAGCCGCTGCTTCTCGACTCGCACTTCGTCTCGCCACCGGGGGGCCACCTTCGCCTCGATCCAGTCCGCCAGCGGATCGATCACCCAGTCCAGGAGCGAGGCCCGGGCGAGGTGTGGCAGCCGCTCCCTCACCTCCGACGGCACCGACCCGTCCACGACGAGTGCGTGCTTGAGGGGGCGGAGGTCCGCCGCCGTGGGTCCCGTGAGCATGGCGAGGTCCATGGCCGGATCCCCGATCCGCAGGTCGTCCCAATCCAGAATCCACCACGATCCCCCGGCCTGCCAGAGGACGTTGTCCAGCCACAGGTCGCCGTGGATGGGCCCGGTCACCTCCTGTTGAAAGGAGGCGGCCCGTCGAATCCGCTCCTCCATCGCGTGGGCCTCCCGCATCATGTAGGCCATCACCGCCGACGTGACGAAGGGGGGAGGCTCCCGCCGGATGGCGGCGAGATCGGCCATGAATCGATCGTGGTAGGTCTCCGCGTAGCAATCCGCGGCCGTGACCGCCGGCCCCGTGGCCAGGCGGGTGGTGAGCTCCTCGTCCGCCCAGAGCCCCCTGACGCACGCCAGGACCGAGCGGACGACACCCTCGTCCGGAGAGGGCGCCCCGCCCGGGAGCCAGGGGAAGACCAGCCCAGCCGCCTCACCGATCCGGACGGTCCCGAGGATGGGCGGGGCGCGATACCGCCGCAGGACGGCGTCGAGCTCGTGCCAGCGCGCCAGCGACCTCCGCCCCTCCCGGGTGTCCGACAGCTTCACGTGCAATCGGGTGCGCCCGTCGGAGACGTGGTACGAGATGTTGACGAAGCCTCCCCTGCTCAGGACGGGGGCCACCTCCACCGCATCGCCCTGGAGCCCGAACGCGGGGGCATGCGACCGGAAGAAGCGCGCCGTCGCCGCCCCGAGACCCTCCCGGCCGCTCACGTCTCTCTCGCCGTGGCGGGCCCGTCCGCGGGGGCGAAGGAGCTCCGGATGATCCCGGCGGCTCGCTCCGCCCAGCCTGCGTAGATCACCGGCCCCGGATGGAACCCGTCTTCGGCCATGAGGGAGGCGTCACGGGTGAAGCGCAGGTCGAGAACGTGGGCGTCGGGCACCCCGGCCAGGAACCTCTCCAGGTGTCGGGTGAACTCGCGGGCGCGACGGCCCAGGTACCAGCGAAGGGGCTGCGGCAGGGCCGGGAACCCGTCGACCGGGGGGAGCCCCGCCACCACCGAGAGGGAGACGCCCAACCGGTCACGAGCGATACGGAGGAGGGCCTCCTGCTGCCGAAGCCAGTCCGGTAGCCCGACGTTGCGGGTGATGTCGTTCACGCCCAGGGAGGTGACCAGCACGTCGAAAGAGGCGGGTTCCAGGGCCTCGAGCCGGGCGAGGGTATCGGCGGTCGTGGCACCGGTCCTCGCCTCGACCTGCCACCGGATCCGGAAGTCACGGGTCAACTCTTTCACCAACCGCCCGGACAGCGCCTCCTCCTGGGACGGGGCACCGACCCCCGCCCCCGCCGAATCCCCAGCGATCAGGAGTCGGAGGGGGGGACCCCGTCCCGCAATGCCCGCCCGGGCTCCCGGGGCCTCCGGGAGCCTGGGGACCCTGCGACGGACCCGCCGGCCCTGGAGCAGAAGGATCGGGCCCAGGGCCACCGTGGCGAGCCGGTGACCCAGGGACCCGCCTCGGTTCGGACGTCGAGTCATTCTTCCAGCGCCAACGCCCCACAGAGGGTCTCGAGGACGGTCAGCCGGGCGAAGTGCTTCTGGTCGCCCGGCACGAGGATCCAGGGGGCGCGGGCTGAACTGGTGCGCTCCACCATCTCGTGGACCGCCGCCGTGTAGGCGTCCCAACGCTCCCGGTTGCGCCAGTCGTCTGCGGTGAGCTTGTAACGCTTGTACGGCACCTTCTCCCGGCTCTTGAATCGCGCTTCCTGCTTCTCGGGAGAGATGTGGATCCAGAATTTGACCACGGCGATCCCATGCTCGATGAGCCGATGCTCGAAGTCGTTGATCTCGGCGTAGGCCCGCCGCCACTCCTCTTCCGTGGCGAAGCCCTCGATGCGCTCCACCAGCACGCGACCGTACCAGCTGCGGTCGAAGACGGCGATCTCTCCCGCCCGGGGCAGGCGCCGCCAGAACCGCCACAGATAGTGGCGGGCCTTCTCTTCTTCCGTCGGCTCGGCGATGCGATGCACCTCGATGTGCCGGGTGTCGACGGCCGGGACGATGCGGCGGATCGCTCCTCCCTTTCCGGCGGCATCCCAGCCCTCGAAGACCACGACCGTCCCCCGGCCTCGAGCGTGTCGCGCCCGGTAGATCCGGTTCAGGCGTCCCTGGAGCTCCGGAAGTCGCTCCTGGTACTCCTCCCCCGCCACCCGGGCGGATAGATCCACGGCGTCCAGGACCGTCCGCTGTCCCACGACCCTGGGGGTGTGGAGGGCAGGGGCGTGCTCCGGGCCCTGGTCACCGTTCTCCCGGGCCAGCGCCTGGCGCATGGCGGCCAGGGTGACCTCGGCGACCTCGAGGGTGCGGAAGTTGGGATCGGCCCCCTCGATGATGGTCCAGGGCGCGTGGCCGGTGCTGGTCCGGCTGATCAACTCCTCCGCCGCCTCGACGAAGCTGTCGTAGCGGCCCCAGTTGTCCCAGTCCTGCTCCGTCACGCGCCATTCCAGACGAGGGTCCGCCTCCAGCATCTCGAAACGGGCCTTCTGCTGCTCCCGGCCCAGGTGCATCCAGAACTTCAGGATGACGCCCCCGTCCTCGGCCCACATCCGCTCCATCATGCGGATGTGGTCCAGCTCCCGCTCGAAATCCGAGAGCGTCGTGCGACCCTCCACCCGGTCCATGAAGGGCTCGTGGTACCAGGCCGAGAGGAAGATGGACACCTCCCCTCCCGCCGGGAGATCCCGCCAGTAGCGCCACTGCCGGGGCATCTCCCGTTCCACGTCCGTGGGCTGCCCGTAGGCGTGGGTCCGGATGCCCCGGGGGTCCATCCAGGCGTTCAGCATGTTGGCGGACTCGCCCTTTCCCGCACCGTCCACGCCGGCGAAGACGACCAGAAGGGGTCGATTGGTGCGGCTGAGCTCGAACTGGGCCTCCAGAAGGGCCCGGCGCAGCTCGGGGACGCGGGCCCGGAACGTCTCGTCGGGGACCTGCTGACCGAGTTCGGCGGTTTCGAACATGAGGGAGGATGCCGGCGGGCGAAGGGGGTCTCGGGGAGAACCTGTAAGCTCGACGGGTCGAACGCCGACTACAAGGAGGGCCGGCGGCCGGGATGCTCCAGCGGGGCCGTGCCGAGCGTCCGGCCTCGAGCCTCGGAGACCCGCCGCCGGAGCCGGCCGGGACGGGTCAGGGATTCCCTTCGGTGAGTTCCCGGTTCAGCCACGCCCGTGCCAGAATCCAGTCCCTCTTGACGGTGGCCGGGGAGACTCCCAGCGCGGTGGCCGTCTCGTTGATGCTCATCCCGGCGAAGTAGCGGCACTCGACGACACCGGCCTGGCGAGCGTCGGCTTCGGCGAGGCGGCTGAGGGCCTCATCCAGGGCGATGACCTGGGCCGGCCGCTCCCTCGCGGCCACCACCACGTCGTCCAGACTCGCATGACCGGCTCCGGCTCCTCGTTTCTCGGCCTTCTTCATCCGGGCGTAGCTGACCAGGATCCGTCGCATCGCCTGGGCCGCAGCTCCGAAGAAGTGCGAGCGCCCGTCCCAGTCGATCCGATCGAGTTGAACCAGCTTCAGGTAGGCTTCGTGAACCAGGGCAGTGGCGTTGAGCGTGTGGTCGGCACGCTCCCGCCGCAGCTCGCGACGCGCGATGGCTCGGAGTTCGTCGTAGACCACGGGGAGGAGGCGGTCCAGGGCCTCCGGATCTCCCCCCGCGAGGTCGGTGAGGGCCTGGGTCACGTCGTGGTCAGGAGTCACCCGGTTTCGTGGTTGCTGGGTCTCGATCATGGGACTCTCCAGTACAAGAGGCGTGGGTGGGATCACTCCCGCCACCCCTTGAGGCGCACACGACGGCGGAAAAGGCTCACGCGCCGTGCCGAGGGCGACGGTCACGGCGACCGGCCGGGCGTGGCATCCCCTGGCGGCGGGCTCCGGGACTCCCCACAGTGGAGGCCCCACTTCTGCTGGATCGGGACGCCCCGTCAGGAGGCAGGACCCATGGCCGAGGGACGCATCGCACCGCTGGAGATGGATGGGGCCCGCTTCCGGGCCGTGGGGCACGGGTTGGTGGATCGAATCGCCGACTTTCTGGACGGACTCGCCCACGGGCCCGTCACCCCGGGGGAGGGACCGGCCACGATCCGCGAGCTGATTCGCGCCTCGGAACCCCTTCCTTTGCACGGCACCGATCCCGAGACGATCCTGTCCGAGAGCAGCGAGTGGCTGTTTCGTCACTCGCTGCACAACGGACATCCCCGCTTCCTGGGATACATCACCTCCTCTGCGGCGCCCATCGGCATGCTCGCCGATCTCCTCGCCGCATCGGTCAATCCCAACGTCGGGGCCTGGACCCTGTCTCCCGTGGCCTCGGAGATCGAGGCTCAGACGGTGCGTTGGCTGGCGGAGCTCGTCGATTACCCGACGTCCGCCGGCGGGCTGCTGGTGAGCGGGGGCAACATGGCCAACATGGTGTGTTTCTGGGCGGCCCGGGTCGCTGCGGGCGGGACTTCCCTTCGCCGCACCGGCACGACAGGGGACGGACGTTCCCTGGTGGCCTTCGCATCCGCCGAGACCCACACATGGATCCAGAAGGCGGCCGACCTGGGGGGACTCGGTACCGACGCGGTGCGTTGGATCCCGACGGACCGGACGTTGCGGATGGACCCCGGCGCCCTGGCTGCGGCCCTCGATGCGGAGATCGAGGCCGGTCACGCGCCCATGATGGTGGTGGCGAGCGGAGGTTCGGTGAGCACCGGCGCCGTGGATCCCCTCAGGGAGATCGCGTCGATCTGCGCCGAACGGGATGTCTGGTTCCACGTGGACGGTGCATACGGGGGATTCGCCGCCGTCCTCCCCGACGGGCCCGAGGAGCTTCGCCATCTGGCCTTGGCCGACTCGGTGGCGGTGGACCCGCACAAATGGCTCTACGCGCCGCTGGAAGCAGGGTGCGCTCTGGTGAAGGACCCGGAACGGATGCGAGCCGCCTTCGCGTACCATCCCCCGTACTACCACTTCGGCGAGGAGGCCCTGAACTACGTGGACGTGGGACCGCAGAACTCCCGCGGGTTCCGGGCCCTCAAGGTGTGGATGGTGTTGCGGCATGCCGGACGCAGCGGCTGCGAACGCATGATCGCGGACGACTGTCGCCTGGCGCGGGGGCTCCTCGAAGCAGTGGACGCCCATCCCGAGCTCGAGGCCGCCACGTGCGACCTGAGCATCACCACCTTTCGCTACGTCCCCCCGGAGCTGGCCGGCGATCTCGGATCACCCGGAACGGAGGCGTACCTGAACGATCTCAACCGAACGGTCCAGGGGATCCTGGAGCGGGAAGGGGAGGTCTTCCTTTCCAACGCGGTGGTGGCGGGACGCTACCTGCTCCGGGCCTGCGTCGTGAATTTCCGCACGGACGCAGACGACATCCTGGCCGCGGGGTGGGAGGAGGGGAGCTCGGCGACCTCCGCGAGGGCCTCGCGCCACGCCTCCAGCGCTCCCACCGGATCCCCCTGAAGGTCCCGGGCCTCGGCCAGCATCGCATAGGTGACGCCCCGGCGGGGATGGGGGCGCGGCCGGATCCTCGTCTCGGCCGCGAGCACTTCCCGCTAACCCGCCTCGGCCTCTGCGGGGCGCCCTCGGGCGAAGGCCAGACGCGCCTCCGTGCGGCGCAGATCCAATCGATATCTGTGGTCCTCACGGAGACCCGCGAGAAGATGCCTCGCGGCGGCCAGTAGGGAGTCGGCCCTGGCGAGCTCCCCCCGGGCGAGGGCGACCCGGGTGAGACCGTGGCGTGACAGTGCTCCGTAGACGCCTTCGTTGCCGCCGAGGCGGGCTCCCATGGCAAGAGCCTCCTCGTACCGGCCCTCCGCTTCGTTCAACCGATCGGCGTCCACCAGGACGTCACCCAGGGCAACCAGGGAATAGACGACGGCGGGGTGCTCCGGGCCGCGAACCCGACGCTTCGAAGCCAGAGCCGCCTCCAGGTGGGTGATGGCGTCGTCCCACCGCCCCAGGTCGTGGTACAGCGTGCCCAGGGCCTCATGCGCCCCCCTCACCGCCTCGTGGTCTTCCTCCAGGATGCGGAGACCGGTCTCCAGATTCTGACGCAGAAGCGGCTCCGCCTCGGCGTACCGACCCAGTGTGCTGAGATCCACCGCCACCTCCTGGCGCGCTTCCACCACGTCCGGGTGATCCGGGTCGTAGAGCCGCGTGCGCATATCCAGACCGGCCCGCAGGTACTCTTCGGCCTCCACGAACTGTTCCCGGATCCGCTGCATCATGCCCAGGTTCACGAGGGCCGTGGCCACTACCGGACTCGGCTCCGAGCGCCCCGGGGCCAGGGCGGTCCGAAAGAGCGTCTCCGCTTCATCGAAGCTGCCCTGGTCGTGGAAGGTGGCGGCCAGCCCCAGCATGGTGGTGCCCACGACGGGCGCATCGGATCCGAGCTGGGTCTGTTGGATCTCCAGCGCACGACTGAACAGATCGGCAGCACGATCCGAATCCCCGGCGGCCCGGACTTCCCAACCGAGCCCGGCCAGGAGGGTGGCCAGCGCCGTATCCGGCGAGGTCGACACGCGATCCCGCAGCTCCACGGCCTCCTCGAGGCGGACGATGGCCGCCATGGGGTGGCCGGCATCACGCTGAAGCAACCCGAGGAAGCCCAGGACATCGGCGTGGCCGAGGCTGCCCGGTGCGTGGGCGACCCGGAGCTCGAGCGCCCGTTCGCCGAGCCGTTCGGCCTCCGCCAGGAGTCCAAGATTCCGATGGATCCGGGCGAGCTCGAGGAAGAGGGTCGCCTGGAGGGCGGGATCCTCGGTGAGGGAGGTTTCCACACGCCGGACACCCTCCTCCAGGATCTGCCGGACTCCGATGGTATCTCCCACGGCCCGGGTCGGATCACCGAGGCGGAAGATGTCGGTCATGATCCCGGTCACCTGCTGGGCTCTCGCCGCTTCCAAGGTGGCTCGATCCCGCTCGGTCGCCGCTCGTCGTGCCTGCCAGAGGACCCCGGCCGCGCCGGATGCGAGCGCCAGGACGAGAAGGGTGACGGTGGCGGTCAGCGGCCGGTTGCGGCCGAGGAACTTCGCCGTCCTGTAGCGCAGGGTATCGGGACGTGCCTGGATCGGACGATGGTCCAGATGACGCACCAGGTCGTCGGCCAGCGCGGCGGCGGAGTCGTACCGTCGATCGGGCTCCCGTGCCAAGGCCTTGAGGACCACCAGGTCCAGCTCGTCCTGGAGCGAGCGAGCCAGCCGGGCCGGCGAGGTCCTCCGGGCATCCGCCCGGCGGACCCAGGCCTCGTCGGGGTCCTGGGTACCCGCGCCGTCGGTCTCGCGGCTCGCCCCGGGATCCGACACGAGCTCGCTGGGCCGCACCGGCGCCTGCGTGACCAGGGCGTTGGCCACGGCAGCGGGTGGACCCGACGGGAGCCGATAGGGCTTCAGCCCGGTGAGGAGCTCGCAGAGGATGACGCCGAGGGCGTAGACGTCGGATCGGGTGCCCACCACGCCACCGCAGAGTTGCTCGGGGCTGGCGTAGGACGGTGTGACCCAGTGGGAGGTCGCCTCGCCGGACGCCAGCGCCTCGAGGGTCTTGGCGATCCCGAAGTCCAGGAGCTTCGGGCGTCCTTCGGGGGTGACCAGGATGTTCGAGGGCTTCAGATCCCGGTGGACGACGAGCTGCTGGTGGGCGTGATGGACGCCCTCGCATGCGCGGATGAACAGACGGAGTCGATCCTCGATCCCCATGCGACGCGAATCGCAGAAGGTGAGCAGGTCCTCCCCGCGGACGTACTCCATGGCGTAATACGGCTGGCCGTCCTCCGTGATGCCGCCGTCCACCAGCCGCGCGATCCCGGGGTGCTCCAGGAGCGCGAGGATCCGACGTTCCTCCTCCAGGCGCCGAGCGAGGAGGGGATCGACGAATCGACCACGAATGAGCTTGAGGGCCACCGTCTGCTCGAAGCCCGGGCCCTCGCGAATCGCCAACAGCACGATTCCCATCCCGCCCTCGCCCAGGGGCCGCACGATCCGATAGTTGGCGACGCGATCCGGAAAGCGCCCTCCGAAGGGCCGCTCTTCCTCGAGGGCCGGGATGAGGCCCGGAGCCTCCAGGGAATCCAGAAGAGAGCGCACCTCTGCCAGCAGCGCCCCGTCGTCGCCACACTCCGCCTTCAGAAGCGCATCCCGGTCCGCACCCTCGCGTTCGAGGGCCTCGAGGAAGAGCGCCTCGACCCGACTGCGGTCCACCGACGGATTGCTCATGGGATGCCATGTATACGGGTCAGGATCCTTCTCCCGCCAGTCGCATGATCCCTTCGAGGACCGCCTTGCGCCTCTGGACAGGGGGCACACGCCTGCCGATTCGTACGTGGGATCGGAGGTCGGGCGGACGTGCCGACCTTACGCGTGCCGCTCGGCCCGCTCCAGGTGGGCCCCCGGACCTCGAGGACATCATGGACACACGACAGATCGAGCGCATCCGGGTCAGTTGGACCCGCCTGGCACCGGAGGCCGACGAGCTCGCGCGAACGTTCTACGATCGGCTCTTCGACCTCGACCCTCGGTTGCGGGACCTCTTCGCGGCAGCGGAGATGGAGTCCCAGTCCCGGAAGTTCGTCGCCATGCTGGCGGAGCTCGTCCGGCTGATGCAGCAGCCCGAGGACATGGAGCGGGCTCTGGCCGCCTCCGGCCGCCGGCATTACGGGTACGGTGTGATCTCGACGCACTACCGTACCGTCGGCGAGGCGTTGCTCTGGGCCCTGGACCGCGTGGCCGGGGAGGAGGGTCTGGACCCCGAGACGCGTGAGGCCTGGGCCGAGGCCTACACGCGCATGGCCTCGGTCATGCAGCGCTCCGCTCGCCCAGGGTGAGGACGCCATCCTTCATGGCCCGGGCGAGGGCATGGTGGAGTTCCCGGACCTCGTCCATGGACCATCCCAGCGAGGCGATGGCGTCGGTCACGGTGAAGAGCCGGTCGGCGGCGGCGTCCCGAAGGTACCGGTAGTCGTCCAGCGCCTCGGTCCCACCCTGGATCAACGCCCGGGACAGGAGCTCGGCATCCCGTAACGCATCGGTGATCCCGTGAGCGGTGAGGGGGTCCCGGAAATATCCGGAATCACCCACCAGCGCCCACCCGGGCCCCACCGGCTGGCGCAGGAAGCCACGAAGCCCGGCGAAGCCCCGGATGGAGCCCCGAGGGGGTGTACCCGCCAGCCGGTCCGCCAACTCGGGTACGGCTTCACGGACGACCTCCAGAAGCCGGTCCAGGGGAGTCCCTGGCCGTATGCTCGCAAACCGCTCCGGAGGCATGGAGATGAAGACGCAGATCTCGCCTTCGTTCGTCGGGATCAGACCCAGACCCCGGCCCGGACGGAAGATCCATCGGAAGTCATCCTCGCCCAGTCCGGGCCAGTACCCATACAGGGTCGCCGTAGAATGCCGGGCTCGCCGAGTCACCGGGGCACCGACGAGTCGTGCGACGCGAGATCTGGCCCCATCCGCACCCACGACCCATCGTGCCCGAATCTGCCGGGTTCCCGAATCCCGGTTGGAGATCGTCGCGCCGTTCACCCGGCCCCCGGTGTCATGGAGAAGGCCCGTGACCGACCAGCCCCGGCGCACCGTCGCTCCCGCACGCACGGCGGCCTCCTCGAGCAGGGGATCGAGGACCGTCCTGCGTGGCGCGTAGAGTGCGTCGACCCCGTCCTGGCTCCGAATGGGAATCGAGACCACGTCGTCGCCGTAGTCGAATGTCGTGGTCCGGACAGCGGGTGTCCCGGCCTTCCGCACCGCGTCCAGGAGTCGCCACCGGTGGAGCTGCCCGACGGCGCCCCGCATCAGGGCATGGGTGGAGAGGGCATCTCGCCCCGGGGGCAGTGGGTCCACCACCAGGACCTTCATGCCCGCACGAGCCAACAGCATTGCCGTGGACGCACCGGCGCATCGGGCACCGGCGACCAGAACGTCGTACTCCTGCGAGAATGGGGCGTTGTACATGCGGGCTCCTCAGGCGACGGCCCGTTGGTGGGAACGGTTCAGGTGACGCTCCAGATGCCCGGCCATGGCCTCCGCGTCTCCGCCCACACCGGTGATGAAGGAGGAGGAACGGGAACGCTGGAAGGGGAGGCCCAGGACGACGAGACCGGCCGACGCCGTGATCCCACCGCGATGAACCAGTTCGCCCGACGGACCCAGAACCGGCACGCGCAACCACGGGTAGCGGCGGCGAAAGCCCGTGGCCCACATCACGGTGCGGATCCCGGCAGCGTGGAGGTTCAGGGCGTCCGGCGCGTCCGGCAGGGGCACCGGAAGGAACGGCTCCTCGGGACCCGCGGGCAGCCCCGACTCCCGGATGAAGCGATCGATCCGAAGGCGGAGGCTTGCCAGCTTGATGTCCGCGGCGGCCAGGGTCTCGATCAGGTCCCCGCCGAAGTACATGCGTGCCCCCGCCGCCCCCCCGGCGCGCCCGACCAGGCGCACGCCGGCCGCATGGAGGATTCGTAGATCCAGGGAGGCGCGGTCCAGCCGGCCGACGAGCTGGAGCGAGGGTTGAGACCGGGAGGCTTCCAGGTCGTGAACGTCCTCCGCACGCTGGTGCAGGAGGCCCATCCGATCCAGCCACGTGAGGATGTCCGCACCCCTGTAGCGACGGGGCATGCGCGTGTGACGTCCCACGGACAGGGTCACGGGTCGCCCGGAAGCGTGGATCTCGGCGGCGAGCTGAATCCCCGTAGCCGAGGCGCCCACCACCAGGACTCCCCCCTCGGGCAGGTCGGAGGGCCGGCGGTAACGGGTCGGGACCACCTGGTGGATCCACCCCGCGAGGTCGCGAGCCATGGCCGGGACGCGGGGTTCCTGGGCTGCCCCCGTCGCCACCACGACCGCGCGGGCCTCCAGCGTTCCCTCCCGGGTCGTGATCCGGTAGCCGCCCCGGTCGCGCTCAACGGCAAGAACGGTGACGCCGGTGCGGAGGGGGACCCGGAACTCGGCGACGTACCGTTCCAGGTAGCCGACCAGTTCGGTGTGGTGCATGAAGTCCTCCGCTCCGCCCCGCCCATCGTCCCAGCCGCCGAGGCGGGAGAGACGGCGGGGAGTGAGCAGTCTCAACGAGTCCCAGCTCTGGGCCCTCCACCGCTCGCCCACCCGCCCTCGTTCCAACACCACGTGTTCGATCTCTCGTTCGGAGAGACTCCGGCTGACGGCCAGCCCCGCCTGCCCTCCTCCGATGATCACGACGTCCGTGCGTCCTATCCGTCCCCCCGGGTGACGCTCGACGACCGGTGGCAAAGACCTGCCACCGGTCGTCTGAGCAGAATCAGCGTCCATTGACCGTCACGTCGACGGCCGTCCCGTTGGTGAGCATGTCCAGGACGGCGGAACGGGCCTTCGACTGCTCGGCGATCTGGCGGAGCTTCTCCTCCGGTGCGTCTCCCCGCATGCGGAAGTCCACGCGGATTCGGCTGAAGCCATTCCGAACCTCATCGGAGAGACCGAGGATCCCCTGAAGGTCCATCTCGCCCTCGACCTCCGAGGTGACCTCGTGGAGTTGCACGCCCCTGGCTGCGGCGATGTTGCCGATGCCGCCCGTGAG
This sequence comes from Gemmatimonadota bacterium, assembly GCA_037382905.1. Lineage (GTDB taxonomy): Bacteria > Gemmatimonadota > Gemmatimonadetes > Longimicrobiales > Gaopeijiaceae > Gaopeijia. The sequence goes on from JARRPL010000029.1 coordinate 15,137, forward strand.
GCACGAGGCCAGCGCCGCCAGAAGGAGCTCCACCGGAAGCGGCGCCTGGTCGGTCCCCACCAGGACGGCGGGGTGGTCGGCGTCGATGGTGAACTCCCGAACGTGCTCGTGCTCCCCCCCGGCACCGTAGAAGGACCGGATCGAGGTCCGGGAGTGGGTCCCGGATTGCCACGTGTTGGTGGCCCGGAAGCTGAAGCGTGCCAGGTCACGCTGGCCGGCGACAGCGTCGATGGTGGCGAAGAGGGTCGGGGTGTCGACGCCGTTCAGGGGGGCGCGGTTCCTGGGACGATCGATGGTGGTCTCGGACATGGTGGTTCTCCATTGGAAGTGGTTGCCGCGGTCGGGGCCGATGTGCCCCTCGCAGACTGGAGGCGCGAACCCGTGCCCCATCGGCTCATCCTCCACGGTCCCGCGTCGTCCTCGAGGCGAGGGCATGCCGGAGCCGTGGCCCGAGCGGAGAGACGGGGACCGGGCGGATGAGCTGTTTCAACCCGATCTCGCGCCTCTCTCTGCGAAGGGCGGAGTGTCCTTCCACGCCTGTATCCCAGTACCAGAGAGGTCAGGATGACGCAGTCTTCGGCACCACCCGACACCGAGAGGCTCCGGGCCGCGATCCGCGAGGAGTACGACGCCGTCGCCCGGGAGCCCGACCGGGGCTTTCATTTCCACACCGGCCGTCCTCTCGCGGCGATGCTGGGGTACGAGCCGGGCTGGCTCGACGGGGTACCCGAGGGGGCCATCGCGTCGTTCGCAGGCACGGGCAATCCCTTCTCCATGGGACGTCTGGCACCCGGCGAGCACGCCGTGGATCTGGGAAGCGGCGCCGGTATGGATGCGCTGATCGCCGGCAAGATGGTCGGCCCCGGAGGACGGGTGATCGGCGTGGACATGACGCCCGCCATGCTGGAACGGGCACGTGCCGCACGTGAGGAGGCGGGTCTCACCCAGGTGGAGTTCCGGGAAGGGCTCGCCGAGGACCTACCCCTTCCCGACGGATGGGCCGACGTCATCCTCTCGAACGGCGTCTTCAATCTCTTTCCGGACAAGCCTCGCGCCCTTGCGGAGATGCGTCGCGTCCTGGCGCCCGGCGGTCGAATTCAGATCGGGGACATCCTCGTCGAGCGGGCCGTACCCGAGAACGCCAAAGAGAACATCGACCTCTGGACCGGGTGAATCGCGGGAGCTCTGCTGGAAGCGGAGCTCCAGGCCACGGTCGTGGCCGCGGGATTCACGGACTTCGAGATCACCTGGCGTGGGGAGGTCTTCGCCGGGGCTCCTCAGGCATCCAGCGCCGCCAGCTTCGGGACGGTGGGCATCAACTTCCGCGCCCGGCTCGCCCCCTGACTGCGTGCGTCTCCGCCGGGACCGGTCGGTGGGGAGGCCGCCCTGTCCTTCCCTACCGAGGCCCGCTCCCCACCCCCTCCGCCTCCAGGCGAGCCAGGGCCTCGGCGACCGTTCGTCGGTAGGCTTCCCGGTCCTCGGGCCGGGCCCAGGCGTCCCGGCTCTCCACCCGACCCAGGATCTCCTGGATCACCGAGGCCAGGAATTCGGCGGAGGCGGCGGCGGCCGCGTTGGGCGGCGCATCCCGGAAGTAGACCGGGCTGGTGTGGGCGAAGGCATACTCGTCTCCCGAGTAGCGGGCCACGGGGCCCCGGGCCCGGACGGCGATCCACCGGGCTCCCTGCACCGCCACCGACTCGGTGAACCGCACCCGGCGCCGGCCCTGGGGGACGGGCCAGCTGTTCCGGACCTCCCCGTCCACGACGACCTCGATCACGTCGACGGGAGCCAGCGTCGCAAGATCCACCGACACGCTCACCCGGTCCCCGGGGTCGAGGGTGGACCCAGGCTCCCGGCCCTCCACCGTCGCGAAGAGGAGCGGACCGTTGGTGGCGACGGTCCGCCCGCCTCGGACGGCGTCGATCCACGAGGCCCAACCCGCCTCCCCCTCCACCCGGGCGTAGGTGCGGGCGGTTCCGCCGGAGGGGTCACGCCACACGTTGGAGAAGTTGTCGGTCCCGCCCGTCGCCGGCAGCCGGACGCCCACGTTGAGCATGTGGTAGTAGATCGCTGCGCTGTTCATCTCGTCCGAGGCGATGGAGACGAGATCGTAGAAGTCGCCCCGGCCCAGGAGGGCGTGGATCGGGATGTCCGCCTGGGCGGCGCCGTCCGGGGTTCCCACGTCCCCGCTGTTCCGGGTGTAGGGGTGCATGAAGCCGCCGATCCCGCCCAGGCTCCGGATGCTGTCCAGGTAGGCGAGCTTGAGCCCGTCGGACGGGTAGGGAGAGCCCCGGGTGCCGCCGATGAGGGGCATGATGAACTCCGTCACGCCCAGGAGCCCGACGTGCCCGTACGAGCCCCGGAACTCCTGGGCGTAACGAAGCACGTGTTCCCCGCTGGAGCCCTCGTAGTCCTCCCCCGTCAGGTCCTCCCAGCGGCCCATGAGCTTGGTCCCGTCCATGTGGATCAGGGCATTCGCCACGTGCACGTCCTCTGCCCGCAACTGGTCGAAGAACTCCTCCTGGGTGAGCCCGTATCGGCCCTCGTGCAGGTCGTGCACATGGGTGTCGCCCGAGACCCAGCCGTCGGCTCCGGGATCGACGAGCCGCTCCAGGCGGAGCTCCACGGCGAGGACCTCCCCGGCGCCAGGAGACACGGTCCGGTCTGCCGGGATCCACTCGAAGCCCCGGACCGCCTCGATGCGGACGTCACCCGCCGGCACCACGACCTCGAACTCGCCGGTGGTGTGGAAGTAGTGGATCTCGTTCACCGAGCTGACCCGGTGGAACGCGCCGTCCGGCGCATAGCCCCGTCCGTCGGAGCCCAGGAGCTGGATCCGTGCGGGCACGGCGGCGCCGTCGGGTCCCGTCACCCGTCCCCGGATCGTGGCGGTCGGCGTCCCGGCTACCCGCTCCGAGGGACGCACCTCCCGCCACGGGCCGCCCCCGTCTCCGAAGCGGGAGGTCACGTACAGGGCGGTGGGACCGCCCTGGTTGCCCACGAAGGCGACGGAAGCCCCGTCGGGACTCACGGCCGGTGCGAATTCGTCCCAGGCCCGGGAGGTGAGGCGCACCGGGCTGCCCCCTTCGGCGGAGAGGGCCACCAGGTCGTAGGAGCCGGCGGCGTCAGAGGCATAGATCAGGGATTGGCCGTCTGGCGACCAGTCCGGGGTGGGACGGTAGCTGGTCTCCTCGTAGTGGATCAACTGCGGGTCGCCCCCACCTGTGGGGACCGTCCAGATCCCGCCACTCCCCAGGTGGCCGGGCACCCGGGCGATGAAGGCCAGGCGAGTGCCGTCCGGGGAGGGAGCGGGCTGGAACTGGTTCCCACCCCCGCCCACCACCGTCTCCACGCGCCCCGTGGGCAGGTCGTAGCGCAGGACGTCGAAGTCCCAGCCTCGGGAGGAGGCGAAGAAGATCCCCGTGCCGTCGGGGGCCCACGCCGGCTGGATGTCCAGCGCCTCGTCCGAGGTGAGCCGGCGGAATCCGGTCCCGTCGGGCCGGACGAGGGCCAGATCGAAGTTCCCGTCCAGCTCCACCGCCAGGGCGATCCACCGTCCGTCGGGGCTCCAGGCAGGCTCGAAGTGGTAGCCCGGCCCCGCGGTGATGGCCCGAGCCTCAGGAGAGTCCAGGGGCTGGACCCAGATGTCGCCGCGCATGGAGTAGGCGAGGCGCCCGCCGTCCGGGCTCCAGGTGGGATCCAGGGGGCCGGTGGTGACCGCCGGGAGCATGTGCAGCTCCACCCGGGTGGGCAGGTCGTAGCGGGACACCTGTGCCCCAGCCTCGGCGGCGTTCAGAGCGAGGGCTGCGATCCCCGTGGCGAAGACGAGGGCGAGGGATGGGGCCGCCGGCGGCGGGAAGGGGAGACGGCGCATGGAGGGTCCGACGGGAAGGGAAGACCGGAAGGGGCGGAGGTCCGGGCGGGTCATGGGGTGTCGTCACCGGGGATCTTCAACCCCAGCTGCCGTGCCATGAAGGTGTATTCCCGGGCCGTATCCTCGATGCGCTGGCTCATGGGACGCCCTCGGCCCGCGGCGTGACCCCCCATCTCGTCGTACCACAGGATCACCGGCTCCCCCGACGCCGAGGCCGCCTGGAGCCGTGCGGTGAACTTCCGGGCCTGCAGGGGCGGGACCCGGGTGTCCAGGTCGCCGGTGGCCAGCATCACCGCGGGGTAGTCCACGCCATCCTGGATGCGCTGGTAGGGGGAATAGGTGCGCATCACCTGGAAATGCTCCGGGATCCGGGCATCGCCGTACTCCAGGAGCGCCGGCATGTTGTTGGTTTCCTGGAAGTCCCAGAAGCGGAGCATGTCCAGGTCCGGGTAGGTGCACAGGACCGCCTGGAACAGCTCCGGCCGGGCCGTCATGGCCGACGCCACCAGCAGACCGCCGTTGCTCCCGCCGGCGATGCCCAGGTGCTCCGGCGAGGTGTATCCCTCGGCGATGAGATGCTCCGCCGCAGCGATGAAGTCGGCGAACACGTTGGGCTTGTGGGTAAGCATGCCGTCCCGGTGCCAGTCCTCGCCGAACTCCCGACCACCCCGCAGTGTGGCGACGGCGTAGACCCCGCCCATCTCCACCCAGGCGGCCCGACTGGCGGAGAAGCCCGGCTTGATGGCCACGTTGAATCCCCCGTAGCCGTTGAGGATGGTGGGGTGACTCCCGTCCAGCTCGATGTCCGCCCGGTGGAGGATGTGCACCGGCGCCCGCGTGCCGTCGGCGGAGGTGAACCAGCTCCGGGTCACCACCAGACCGGTGGTATCGATGGGAAGGTCCGCCGAGTCGGTGATCTGCCGGTCGCCGGACGCCAGCTCCACCTGCCAGCTGCGGGTGGGGCGAAGATAGCGGCTCACCTCGATCTCCACGGTCCCCTCCTCCTCTCCGTCGGAGACGGACACGGAGGCCTGTGTCGGCACCGCGATCTCGCCCGCCGGCGTGCCGTCCATCTCGAAGACGCGGATCCGATCCGCCACGTCGTCCAGATACGTCGCGTAGATCCGGTCGTCGATGACGTCGAAGCCCTGAAGCACGTCGTCGCCCTCGGGGATGAGCTCCTCCCAGTCCTCGGGCCCGGGAGTGGCAGGATCCGCCACCAGGAGGCGATAGTTGGAGGCCTGCCAGTCGGTGAGGACGTAGAGGCGCCCTTCCCGGTATCGGAGCTGGACGTGGGCGGGGACGCCCTCCACCACCGTCCGCAGCGGGCCTCCGGACTCCGCGTCCTGGATGAACCAGTCGGTGCGTGCCCACCCGTGCTGCGCACTGTAGAGATACCAGCGTCCATCCGCCGTGGTGCTGCGGCCGATGAAGGTCTCGGGTCCGTAGCCCTCTCCCCAGATCACCGGATCGTCGCCGACGGGGGTTCCCAGACGATGGTGCTTGAGGCGGGGACCCTGGAACCGATCCCGATGGACGTAGGTGAAGCCGCCGCCGTCCTCGTCCCAGTCGATTCCGCCATAGAGGGCGTTCGGGAGGCGGTCCGGCAGCTCCTCCAGGCTCTCGGCGTCCAGGATCCGCACCTCCACCTCGTCGGCGCCTCCCTGCCGCACCGTGTACATCAGGTAGCGCCCGTCGGGGGAGCTGGCGCCCAGGGAAAGGACGACGCGGTAGGCGTCGTGGAAGTCGGCGGGGTCCAGCACCACCTCGTATTCCTCGTCCACCGAGGGCTCCTGGAGCTCCTGTCCATCTTCCGCCGCCGGCCGGCGGTAGATCCGCGCCATCTCCTCTCCCATCCGGCGCATATCGAAGAACTCGTACTCCCCCACCGCTCGGGGCCGCCCCACCTCCTCCCGGTCGAACAGCTCCCGGAGCCGGGTCCGGAAGGCGTCCCGGATGGGGGGCTCGCCGATGATCGTCTCGGCGTAGGCGTTCTGGGCGGCGATCCAGCTCCGGGTCTCGGGGGCGTCCTGGTCCTCCAGCCAGCGATAGTCGTCGGCGAAGGGGACGCCGTGGAGCGTATCCACCACGGTGGCGACCCGGGTCTCGGGCGGGGCAGGTACGGAAGGAGAGCAGGCCACGACGCCGATGGTGACCGCGAGAATCATGGGGGCCGGACCAAGGGCCGGCCTCCCGGGGGAATGCGTGCGGCTGCCCCTGGCGCTCCCGGGGCGTCGTCGATCATCGTTCATGGGCGGATCCATGGGCACCGCGGGGAGTGAAGACCGTTCGCCACGGTCGGGGGCGGGTGACGCGAGCGCAACCGGGAGGCGGGTACACCGCTGCAGCCCAGCCCCCACTCCCTTGCGGGACTACGCCGAGCTACGTATTGGCGGCGCTGCGGGTCATTCCCATGTTGGATCCGTCGGGCCCATCCGGGCTCGGATGATGGAGCGAGCGCAGGAGGGCTCATGACGATTCGCCGCAGCGCGCCGGAAAACCTCTCCCGGGGGACCCGTCTCCGGGCACCGCTGCTCCTGGCCATGATCCTCTCGACCGGGGGCTGCGCCACCCTGGTCGAGGGAGCGCTGGAGGCGGCGTTGGGAGATGCGGTGGCGATCCGGGGCGACGACGATCCCATGACGGTGGCAACCGCCCGCCCCGCCCCGGAGGCGCCGCCGAGCGTGTACCTCGTGGGTCCCGTTGCCGGATGGGACCGTTCCCCTCTGACCCTCCGTCCCTTCCGTCCACCCACTGCCCTCTTCGGCGTCGACCCCTTCGCCGGCGCGTGCCCCGGTCTGTATCTCGCGACCGGCCAGACCGACGGTCCCTTCGGCACCGGGAGCCGCGTCGGCTTCCAGTGGATCGACCTCACGCCGTCCCACACGGCGGACCGCAACTTCTATCGGCCGGGAGAGGTGAGCTTCACGGGAGCCTCGGATCCCACACCCCTCTGGGCCGGCACCCCCATGGCAAGCCAGGGCTACGTCCCCCCCTGGGCGCTCAGTGCCCGGGGAAGCGGACCCGTCGGGACGTGTGCCTCGGTGGTGGGCATCCCCCTCCTGAGTTTCGGGCGTCCCGACCCACCGAGCGTCTTCCGGTAGAGATCCCGGGTGGAATCCACCCGGGGGGTCGGGATCCCACGCTGGCCCTGGTCCGGGGCGTCGGGTAATGTGCTCGCACCCGCGCCTGCGGGCCTGCGCCCCTCGGCCCGCACCCTCCGGCCCCTCAGTCCCATGACGGTCGATCTCACCCCGGAAGACCGGGCCCTCCTGGAGGGGGAAGCCGGTCAGGGCGCCGCCCTGGCCATGCGGATCCTGGTGCGTATGGCGGGGATCCTGGAGGCGCCCCGGTTTCTGGACATCGAGATGGCCCACATCGACTCGGCCCTCTTCCAGGGGGATGCCACCCTCGAGTACGCCGAACGGCTGGCGGATACCGGCGCCCGGGTCCGGGTCCCGGCCACCCTCAACGTCTCGGGGGTGGACCTCCACGGGTGGCGCGACTGGTCGGTCCCGCCGGAGTGGGCCGGGAAGGCACACCGCCAGATGCAGGCCTACGTCCGCATGGGCTGCCGGCCGACCTTCACCTGCGCACCGTATCAGACGGAGGAGCGCCCGGGCTTCGGGCAGCAGATCGCCTGGGGGGAGTCCAGCGCCATCGTCTTCGCCAACTCGGTCCTGGGCGCTCGCACCGAGCGGTACCCCGATCTGCTGGACATCTGCTGTGCCCTCACGGGCCGGGCACCCGCCTTCGGGATGCATCTGGAGGAGAACCGGGCCGGACAGGTGCTCATCCGCCTCGACGGGGTCCCGGAGGAGCTGCAACGCTCCGACGAGTTCTGCGCGGTGCTGGGCCACCGGGTGGGGCGTCTGGCGGGACGCAGGGTTCCGGTCCTCACCGGCCTGACGATCGACCCCGACGAGGCGCAGCTGAAGGCCCTGGGCGCAGCCATGGCCTCCTCGGGGGCCGTGGCCCTCTTCCACTGGGTCGGGGTGACGCCCGAGGCACCGGACCTCCAGAGCGCCCTGGGCGGTCGCGCCCCCGTCGAGGAGCACCGTCTCACCCCGGACGACCTGGTCCGCGCCCGATCCGAACTCACCACCGCTCACGCCGGTCCGCTGGAGTTGGTGGTTCTGGGCAGTCCCCACTTCTCCCTGAGCGAGGTCCAGGCGTTGGCGCCCCTGGTGGAGGGCCGTCGCCGCCACCCCGACGTCCGCTTCAACGTCACCAGCGGTCGCGGGGTGCGGGCCATCGCCGAGGCCCAGGGCCTGCTCGGGCCTCTCGAGGCCTTCGGAGCCGAGATCACCGTCGACACCTGTATCCTCACCACGCCCATGCTGGGGGACGACGTCCGGACGCTCATGACCAACTCCGCCAAGTTCGCCTACTACACACCGGGGCTGCTGGGAAAGAGGGTGTCCTTCGGCAGCCTGGCCGACTGCGTGGAGTCGGCGGTCCGGGGCACCGTCGTCCACGGCGAGAGCCCGTGGGACCGGTATGGCGGGGGTTCCGGTGGGTGAGGGGGTGCTGGAGGGCCGTGCCGTGGTCCCGGGGCGGGCCGAGGGGCCGGCGCTGATCACCCGAGAGCCCCTCAGCTTCTGGGGCGGCTACGATCCCGACACCGGAGAGATCACCGACCGATCCCACCCTCTCTCCGGCGTCATCGCCGCCGGACGGGTGCTGGTGGTTCCCGAGACCCGCGGTTCCAGCACCACCACGGCCGTCCTTCTGGAGGCGATCCGGCGTGGGACCGCACCTGCGGCCTTCGTGACCCGGGGGGTCGACGCCTTCCTGGCCCTGGCCGCCGTGGTGGCGGAGGAGATGTACGGAGGGGCGCCGCCGGTGGTGGCGCTCCCGGCAGAGGTCTTCGATGGCTTGCGCCACGACGGCTCCGTGCGGGTCGAGGCGGACGGCCGGCTGATCCTGGACGAGACGGTGGGTCCTTCCGTCCACGCGGCTTCGACGCGCGAATCCCAGCGATCTGCCGCTCCGGACGATCGGGGCCACCCGCCGTCCGTCGACGACGGCTGACCCCGGAACGGGGCCACGTCACCGTCCGGGGCGCATCACCCGTCACCACGGCCCCCTGCCCGGAGGGCGGGGAGGGAGCGGGCGGGACTCCGGCCCAGCGGGGAAGGGACCGGAGGCGGCGGCAGGCGGTACCGTAGACCGAGCTTGCCCATAAACCACCGTCCCTGTGGCCGGCACGGGCGACGCTCGCTCCGCACCCTCGTGTCTCGATTCCCACCCCGTTCCATGAACGAAATCACACTCTACGCCGCCGGCGAGATCCACAGCGACTGGCGCCAGGAGCTTCGTACCCACCTGGCCGCACGAGACGTCGACGCCCGTGTGGTGGGCCCGCAGGAGGTTCACGACCGGTCCGATGCGGTGGGCGAGGACATTCTCGGGCCTCAGCCGTCGGATCGGTATCGCGACCTCATGGGCGCCCGGGTGAACACCCTCCGCACCCGCACCCTCCTGGCCGGTGCCGACCTGGTCGTGGCCTACTTCGGGCCGAAGTACAAGCAGTGGAATACGGCCATGGACGCAGGCTACGCCCTGGCGCTCGACATCCCGCTGATCCTGGTGCGGGCGCCGGAGCACACCCACGCGCTGAAGGAGATCGACGCCCTGGCCTCCTTCACCGCAGAGACGCTGGAGCAGGCGGCAGAGGCCATCTCCTACATCTTCGAGTAGCGGCGGGGCGACGCGTCAGTCCTGGAAAGCCTTGTTCACGGCCTCCTGGGTCGGCGCGCACGAGCCGCGGCGGGTCCTCCTGGTGACGGTCACGGAACCGCCGACCGTGTAGGTGCACTCGGCCTCGGGATCCAGAGGCATCTCACTCGGCCCCACGCGGTCCAGGAGCATGGTGAAGGTGGAACGGGGCAGCGTATACCCGAAGGTCGTCACCGCCGCCGGGTCGTCGAACTTGCAGTAGCAGTCGGTCCCGGGGCACCCGGTGCGAACATCCGGCAGGAGCGTCCGCAGGACCTCCTCGATCCTCGCCTCGATGTATTCCCGCGCCTTCCGCCCTCTCCCCTCGTCGTGGAGAGGGGGGCAGTCACGGGGCGCTGCGCCGGGCGGCGGCACCTGAATGTCGAGCTCGACCTCGAACTCGTAGGTGACCGACCTGCACTGCTTCGATCCACAATCCATCCGTACCTCCCCGTAGAGGGTTCAGGAGACCAGGACATCGCCGGCGGCGGCGGGGACCTCGTCGTCGCCTACATCCATCGTGTTGCCGTATCCGAGAGCGCCCGAGCCCCCGACGCCCCAGCAGCGGATCGCGCCTCCGGTCGTCACCACACAACTGTGTTCCCCGGCGGCGACGACCTGCACCACGCTGCTCCCGATATCCACGTCTCCGGCGGTGGCGGGCGTCTCGTCGTCTCCGATGGACCGTGTATCGCCGTATCCGAGCCGACCCCCGCTGCCGTCCCCCCAGCATCGGACGGCGCCGCCGGCCAGGAGGGCACACGTATGGCCACCACCCACCGACACCTGGGTCGCAGGCCCCCCGATGTCCACGTCGCCGACGCTGGCGGGGGTCTCGTCATCGCCGATCTGTTCGGTAGCGCCATACCCCAGCTGACCCAGGAGTCCGGCTCCCCAACAGCGCACGGCCCCGTTGTCCAGGAGGGCACAGGTATGATTCCCCCCGGCGGCGATCCGGGTCACTCGTCCCCCGACGTCCACGTCGCCGGCGCTGGCCGGAGTCTCGTCGTCTCCGATGGTCTCTGTGGATCCGTACCCGAGCTGGCCGTTTGCGGCCAGACCCCAACAACGGACCGCCCCCGAATCCAGGAGTGCGCAGGTGTGATTGCCCCCCAGGGCGATCTGGGTGACGACCCCGCCCACATCCACGTCGCCGGCGCTGGCGGGAGTCTCGTCGTCCCCGATCCGAAGGGTGTTGCCGTAGCCCAGCTCCCCCGACGAGTTGGCCCCCCAGCACCGCACGGTACCGGTGTCGAGAAGCGCGCAGGTGTGAACTCCTCCCGCCGCCACCTGGATGACGGCCCCTCCGACATCCACGTCTCCCCTGCTCGC
>JARRPL010000030.1:0-17383 GCA_037382905.1 Gemmatimonadota bacterium
CTCGGCGCCGTCCCGGACGGACCCCACGGTGGCCCCGCCGGACCACGAGAACCTGTGCCTCCTGATTCCGCTTGCCCCTCGCCTCCAGGATCCGGACGAGACGCGGGAGCGGTACTTCCACCGTGTCATGGACCGGCTGGAGAGGCTCACGGGGCAGTCGCTGCGGGACCGGATCGTCCTGAAGCGGAGCTACGCCCACCGGGATTTCGCCGCCGACTACCACGCCCTGGGTGGAAACGCCTACGGTCTGGCCAACACCCTTCGCCAGACGGCTCTCCTCCGGCCCCGGCTGCGCTCCAGGAAGGTGAACGGTCTCTACTTCACCGGTCAGCTCACGGTGCCGGGGCCGGGCGTCCCCCCCGCCATCGTGTCGGGGGAGGTGGCGGCCCGGCAGATCCTCCGGGACACCCGAACCCGCGCCTGACCGGCCCCCGTCCGGAGCGGTTCAGCCCGCCGGGGCCCCGTCCAGATGGGTCCAGATGAGGATGGCGCCGCACATCACCGACCCCTCGTTGCTTCGACGTCCACGCTCCGTCAGGATCTGCATGTCCCTGGGGAGGCTGGCCAGGGACCGGTAGACCTCCACGCCGATGATCTCCTCCTTGGGCGGGAGGAAGTCCCCGAAGCGCCGACCCGCCTGTCCGTCGCTGAAGTCGTTGGTGGCGGGATCCGACAGGCGCCAGTCCGGCGAGCCGTTCACGAAGACGGTGGGGCGGCAGAAGCGCTCCCGCCACGACCGCGCCGGACCCGGGGACAGGCCCCTCGCCGTCCCCATGGGCCCCACGGGCGGGGGCTGGGTGTTTCGGAGCGAAAGGACCTCCCGGTTGCCCAGGACCACGAGCCCGGGAGCGCCCCGGAGTACCCCGGTGATTCCGGGCTCCGGGGTGGCCCGGATCCGTTCCTCGTCGATGAAGTGGCCGAAGCCCCGTTCCTTTCGTTCGTAGAACCCGAAGAGGAGCAGTCGGAGATCCTGGCCCTCCACCTCCACTGTGAGCCCCTCCAGCTCCATAGGCCGGGTGACGACCCCGATGATCCGGTGGACCGGGCGGCCGTCGTAGCGGATCCGATCCACCGGCAGCCCGGCGTACCCCATGGCGATGACCTGGATGTCGAATACCGCTTCGTTCGTCATGGGAATCACCGAGAAGTGACCCGTGGAGTCGGTCATGACCTGGGCCCAGACGTTCCCCAGGGAGTCCACCAGGGCCACGTTGGCCATGGGAACCGGGTCGCGGGTCGAGGCCTCCAGGACCTGCCCCGAGATCTGGGCATGGACGGGGAGAGCACCCGTCAGCATCCCGGCCAACCACGCCAGCGAGCGGCGTCGGCCCGAGCCGAGTCGGGCGCTGCGGGAGAAAGGAGAACCCATCGAATGAACCGGCTCCGTCGTGCCCTCGAGATCACTTCCGCGCCTTCTTCATATGTACGTCCGGAGGTGGCGTTCCGGAAACCGGAGCCCCCACGGCGGGGCGTGCCCTCCGCCCCGCCCCTCGCGCCAGACCAGGCGCCGGGCCACCTTGACCCGCACCGACCGCGGATCCCTCCGCGCCCCGCTCCTCGCCCCCTTCCAGGATTCCGAGCCATGCGTGCTCTCGTCGTCGCCGTCTGCCTGCTCATCCCGACGCTGCCTGCCGTCCCAACCCCTCTCTCGGCTCAGGCCGCGGAGCGCCCCGGGGGGCCGGTGATCCAGCACCCCAATACCACCTACGCTCCGGTTCCGGGGATGGATTTTCCGGGAGACCGGTCCGCCACCTACCGCTTCGCCTGGGCCCTGCGGGCTGCCGCCGACTCGGCCCACCACATCACCCCCGCCTTCCGGGGCCCGGCTCGGGTCCTGAACGCCCTGGCCGACGACGGCGTATCGCCGGACCGGGTGCATCTCGCCATCGTGGCCCAGGGTCCCGCCGCCATGGCCATGTTGGACAACGACGCCTACCGGCGACTCCACGGTGTGGACAACCCGAATCTTCCTCTCCTGGAGGAGCTCAGGGATCACGGGGTGATGCTGGTCGTCTGCGGCCAGACCATGGTCGGGCGGAAGATGCAGCGCTCCGACTTTCCCGAGTACGTGCAGGTGAGCCGGGCCGCCACCGTCGCCCGGGCCACCCTGGCGGCCCAGGGGTACGTGTTCAATCCGTTCTGAGGCCCCGAAGCCAGGCGTGCCCCCGGGAGCGCGGCCCCAACCCTCGGGTCCGCCGCCCGTCCCGGCGCGTCCCGTGCCCTCGGGCCTCAGGGACGCTCCCGCAAGAACTCCCGGATCAGGCTCCGGGAGCGGAACATCTCGCACCCCGGGATGTCGTGGCCGCAATCGTTCTGGAAGACGACCAGCGTTGCCTGGTCCCCCAGAGCCTCGGCGAACGCCACGGCGGGCCCCGGTGTCACCACATGATCGCTGGCACCCACGAGGACGAGCATGTCGGCCCGGACCCGCGGGGCAGCCGCCTCCCAGCCCCCCGGGGATCCGCCGGTCACATCGGTGGCCATCATGGCGTCGGCCTGGCGGATGAGGTCCCAGGCGGTACCCGGCTCGAGTCGGTTGGCCGCCGATCGCCGGAGCCGGGCGTGGACCGAGTCACCCGGCAGATCGGCGCCGGCTTGATCACGGGTCGTGGCGTTCAGCGCCCCCACGGCGGCCAGCGCCTGGGCCGCCTCGGGACACTGGCACTCGGCGCTCCATCGGAAGAGGCGCTTGTAGGCCTCCCAGAGCGCCACGTCGTGCCCCGCCAGCTTCGGTGATCCGGCAATCGGCACGAGCTTGCGCATGAAGTCCGGATAGAGAACCCCCCACTCGAAGGTCTGCATCCCCCCCATGGACACGCCCATGACCGCGTGGACCCCGTCCAATCCCAGGACTTCGGTGGCCAGGCGATGCTGGGAGCGGACCATGTCCCGGGTCGTGATCTCCGGGAAGGACGCCCCCGGCTGGTCCCGGCTGTTGGACGGCGAGGTGGAGACCCCGTTCGCCAGGGCGTCCACCGCGATCACGTAGTAGTCGTGGTCCTCCCCCAGGAGGTCTGCCTGAAGCTCCACCCAGGCCTCGCTTGTCCCCCCGTACCAGGAAGGGATCAGGATCGCGTTGTCCCGGGCTTCGTTGAGCTCCCCGACGGTCCGGTACCCGATCCGGCAACCCAGCAGCTCCTCGCCGCTCTCCAGGGCACACCGGCCCAGATCGGCGAATCGCAGTTCCTGTGACGCCGCCGGGACGGCGGTGACCAGCGTCAGGACGAGGAGAAGCGGGTATCGCACACCGACCTCCAGGGGCGGAAGGTAGACCGGCATCACCCGCCGATCCTATGGAGCGACGCAGGTCGGACGCCAGGGGTCAGAGCAGGACGATGGCCACGCTCATCAGGAGCATCAGGGCCGCCGGGAGCGATCGCGACGCCGGATCCTAGACCTTCAGATGCATGGCGATGGCTCCCACCATGAGGGCCGCTACGATACCTGCGGCGAGGTTCACCGGAAGGTCGAGCCAGACGCCGGCCACCAGAACGAGTCCCGCCCCGACCTTCAGGGCTCCCACCAACCAGAACATGAAGTCGGGAAGTCCGTACTCGGCGAACTCCTCCTTGAGCGTCGTGGCGCCCCCTCCACGATACGCTGTCGAGGACCGGGGCCGGATGAGCCAGACGTTCAGAAGACCGAGCCCTACGACGAGCTGGAGAATGTGGGGAAGCGTGATCCAGGACATGGGGTACCGTGTACCGCGGGGAGCGTTGATCTCGCCGTCCTGAACCCGCGACTCCGTCCATCGGTCCTTTGGCCCTCCTCTACCAGGCCTGCGTCGTCCTGTCCGTCGTCCTCTTCTTCTACTATGGCACCGCGTGCCTCGTCGCCGATGGGATGGTCGCCGAATTCGAGCGATTCGGCCTCTCCGGATTCAGGCGCCTCACCGGAGCCCTCGAGCTCCTGGGAGCCATCGGTCTGGTGGTGGGATACCGGGTGCCCGTCGTCACCCTCGTCAGCGCCGGAGGCCTGACTCTCCTCATGGTGCTGGGAACCGTGACCCGGATCCGCTTCAGGGACTCGGTGGCGGAGACGATGCCGGCGGCCATTCTGGGCCTGATGAACCTCTACATCCTGCTCTACGCCCTCGGTGTCCTCCGTCCGTGAGGGACCGGTTCGAGGTCCTACGGGTCGTGAGCGGGCTCGAGGGAGCCCACGGACGGTCTGCCGGGCGGCGGCGGCTCAGCTCACGTGTCGGCACGCCGAGGCCGGCGTCCGGGTGTCCATGTTGCGGCCCCGGTTCAGGTGATCATCCGCCTCCGCGGCGCATCCGATCATGCGGCCGAAGAGGAAGAGGGAGAAGGCCGCCTCCTCCAGGCGGGAGGGGTCCAGCTCTCCGGACCGGTAGCGGGGCCACATCATCTTCAGGAGAAGCGCCGCGATCACGGCGTCGATGTTGACGCAGAAGACGTTCCGGGTCACCCCCTCCTGGAAGAGGACCTCCACCAGCTCCTTGTAGAAGCGGTGGAAGACGTTGGCCTCCCCGCGACCCCGGAAGAAGTCGGCGGTGAAGACCTCCCGGGGCTCCAGGTTCACCGGCTTGCCCCGGTAGACGGGGTGGTTGATGCCCGGGATGGTCCGCACCGGGTCGCCCACCGCCTTGGCCCGGGCCTTCTCCCGGGCATACTCCTGCACGTAGGCCCGGGCCAGCCCCTCCAGGTCGAGTCCCGGATCGTCGGCCCCGGGATCCTGGAGCCCGGTCCCCTCGAAGACGCCGAGCAGAAAGTCGATCCCCTCGTATCCGTTGCCGCCGTGGCTGTACCCGGTGTGGCTGAGGAAGCCGATCATGGCCTTGTTGAGCTGAACCCGCTCCGGGGTCTCGGGTCCGTCGGCGGAGACCGAGCCCTTCGCCCCCTGGGCGGAGATCGTCCCCGGACCGTTGGTGATCAGGAGGCCCAGCAGCATGCGGAGCGCCACGCGGTGCTCCTCGGTGGGGTCCACCCCCACCAGGGCCCGGAAGGCCAGGTCCTCCAGCGACCGCTGGGTCAGCCACTCCTCCACCGGCACACCCATCAGTCGGTCGGGCTGGTGGTCGGCGGCCGGGGTGGAGGCCCCCAGGAGCGTCCCATACAGCCGCAGGAACCAGGGGAGGTTCCGGGCGGTGTCCCGGCTGATGCGTCGACGCCGGAGGGGTTTCCACGCCAGGGTGGCGGCGACGCCCGCCAGGACCAGCTCCTCGTCGTGGTCCAGTCCCACGCGTCGAAGCAGCGCCAGCGGGACCGAGTGCGCCTCCAGCGACGGCAGCGCCGAGGCCATGAGCCCCCCGGAACCCGGTCCGACGGTGGTTTCCGCCAGCGTCGCCCATCGGTCCGAGGCCGCTGCGACCGATAGATCGAACGACGGATCGCCGGGGTCCTCGAGCTCCCCGACCAGGAGGTCGATGAAGAGATCCACCCCGTCTCTGGCGCGTTGCACCCGCTGCGGACCGACCAGCGCCACCGCCGCCGCCAGGACCACGGCAGGAGAGCTTCCGGCGGCCCGGGCCGCCTCCGCAGCCGCCAGCTCCGGGGTGCCGTGGAGGTGGGCGGAGGCGGCCACCGCCACCCGCACGAGGCGCTCCTCGGGAGGCGTGAGCGGCGTACGCAGGAGCGCCATCGCCAGGTTCGACTCGAAGCTCGCCAGCCCGGCGTCCAGCACCGGCACCCCGTGGAGGGCGGACACGCCGGTCTCCGGGTCCATGCGCGTGGCGCCGCTGGCGTCCTTGAGACGCTGGCGGGGGAAGAGGGCGCCCACCTGCCGGTTCAGGAGCTCGATCTGCTCCCGATAGGGCTCGATGGCCTCCACCACCGGAAGCGACAGCGCCTCCGGCAGTGGGAGTCCCTGGGCGTTGCCGAACCAGGGCTTCAGGGCCAGCGAGCCCCGGGGATCGAAGTCCGGCTCCACGCCCCGGGCGGCCATCACCGCCGTCAGCGCCGCAGGGATGTGGGCGATGTTCGTGACCACCGCACCCCGTTCCGAGTGGACCGGCGCATGCGGGCTCCAGATTCCGGTCACCCCCAGCGACTCCATCAACCAGCGCTCCTTGTCGGCGGCGGAGGTGCCGCTTCCGGAGACGGCGCCGGCGTGCCCCACCGGCCGGGTGAGGCGCTCCTTCCACTTCCCCACCACGCACGCAACCACCGGCTTGGTGAAGTCCAGCCCCTGCTCGTAGTCGCCCCCGGGCTCCACGTACATCACCCCGGCCTTGCTCCGGTCGTCCCGCTCGAAGGCCCGGGCCCACTCGGGAGACGCGTAGTGGATGTAGTGGTCCTTCCCGGAGGAGACGAGGGTGGTGGTCCCCCATCCCGCCATGGAGAGGTAGGTGGCGATGGTCGTGGTGAAGTTCCCGGAGTTCGAATAGACGGCCACCGAGCCCTCGTGGAGGGCCTCCCCCGGCGCGTCACCCCCCAGGGCACCCCCGATACGCACCCGGTTCCAGGCGTCGGCCACCCCCAGGCAGTTGGCACCGAAGACGTCGATGCCCAGCTGCTGGGCCACGGCCCGGATGGCCCGGGCGTCGTGGACCGGCACCTTTTCGGTGATGATGACGATCTTTTCCAGCTCCGGGTTCACCCTCACCAGCTCGTAGACCCCATGCCGGACCGCCGCCGGCGGCAGGTAGACCACCCCGGTGTTGAAGGCGTGCCCGGCCTCCAGCCCGTCCCGGACGTTGTCGAAGACGGGAATCCCGCCCAGCGGCGTCTCCAGCTCCTCGCCGCCCCGTCCCGGGGCGGTGCCGAAGACCACGTTTCCGCCGGACCAGGCGTGACTCACCGGCGTCACGGACCGGCTCTCGTTTCCCAGGATGTTCAGAACGCACACCCGGTCCCGGCGGGTGGCGATCTCGTCCAGGGAGCCGATGCCGACGAAGTACTTGAAGCCGGGCTGACCTTGCTGATGCATGGCGCTCTCAGGCCGAAGGGGTGGAGGCACGAACGGGCGGGCCGGCGTCCCGGGTCGAGGGTCCCTCCCCGGTGACGCCCAGGCGGGCCGCCAGCTCGGCCCGACCTCCCTCCCGCATCCAACGGTTCAGTTGGCGTGCATGCTCCACCACCAGGCTCATGTCGCTGTCGAAGCCGAAGAAGCGGTACGGAAGCCCCAGGGCCTCGCAGGTGTCCCGCAGCACGCCCATCCCCCGGACCACGTTGGGGCCGCCCCGCCCCGCCACCACGTAGAGGGGCGTGGGGCCCCGGCGGGCGAAGTCGTCCCGGAGGGCGTCGGCGATGGCCCGGAAGGTCACGAAGATATCGGTGTTGTTGGCCTTTCCGCCGATGACGAAGAGAACGTTGGACTGCTCCCTGAAGTGGCGCAGGCAGATCTCCGCCACCGCCCGCATCTTCTCGTAGGGCGGGTTGCCCCCGAAGTCGCTGGAGATGCTGGCGTCGTCGCCCAGCAGCTCCGTCACCAGGGAATTCGCTCCGCCGCCGAAGGTCAGAGGAAGGATGTCCCCCTCCGGATTGATGACGTAGACGTCGCTCTGGCCCTGGTACGTCCGGAGCTGGTTCACCTCCTCCTCGAAGGGCGAGTAGCCCTCGGCGAAGAGGTCCGGGGGGAGCCCCAGCCGTTCGACCCGCGGATCGTCCTGGTCGAACTCGGCCTTGAGGTCGCAGGCCACCGGAACGAGCCGGCCGTCCTCCGTGGGCCGCATGCGGATGGGGTTCAACTCCAGCAGCTTCATCCCGTAGTTGTGGAACAGGTCCCAGAGCTTGGGGAGGTTCTGCACCAGAGGCGAGACGATCTCCCGGGGCGCTCCGAGATCCTGCAGCGCGTTGGCGATGACGAAGGCCTTCAGCCCCGTGAGGGCCTCGAAGGGCACCACGGCGATCTCCGAAGGGTCCACCTCCTCGATGTCCACCCCACCCCGGTGGCTCAACGTCACCACCGGCGCCCGGAACCGAGTCGAGTCCGAGAGGGAGAAGTAGACTTCGTGGGTGGCGGGGACCGCCCCCTCGTAGGTCACCCCGTTGGCCTTGGCGTGGAGGTCCCCGGCCCGGTGCTCCACGAAGTAGAGTCGCTCCTTCTCCCGTAACGCCGTGGGGAGGTCACGGGCCCGTCCCACCAGCCCCGCTTTGCCCTTCTTTCCGATCCCGCCTCGGAACACCGGCTTGATGAAGATCTCACCGTGCCTCTGGATGAGGGCCCGGATCTCCCCATCGCCGGCCTCGGGCCCCAGTACCTCGGCGTGGGGAAAGCCGACGTAGGAGAGGAGTCGGGCACCGTGGCGCATCCCGGTGAGCTGCATGGACCATCCTGGAGGAATGTGGAGCGGTGTCCTCGCCAGGGTGGGGATGGAGGTGGGCGCCGGCAAGCCCCGGCGCCGGGTTGCGCCCGCCCCGGGCGCCCGTCCATCGTGACGCGTCCACAGGCGCGAGTCGGCCACCCGGCACCGACCCGCAGGGAGCCAACTCGCCGGATGCCCCCGGAGACCTTCTTGAGAATCGCCGTACTGGGCTCGGGCAACGGCGGGTGCGCCGTGGCCGCGGACTGCGCGCTCCACGGCCACGACGTCCGTCTCTTCGACTTCGAGGACTTCCCGGAACGCATCCAGGCCATCCGGGACGCCGACCGGACACTGGAGGTCACGGGGGACGTGGAGGGCACGGCCCGGTTGAGCGATGTGGGCCACGACCTTGCTCGCGCCGTGGAGGGCACGGCCCTGGTGTACGTGGTGGCGCCCTCGTACGCCACCGTCCCCTTCGCCCGGGCCTACCGGGCGGTGATGGAACCGGGGCGCCAGGTCCTGGTCTGCCCCGGCACCAACGGCGGTGCCATCGTCTTCAAGAGGGAGCTGGGCCTGGAGCTGGGGGACCCGTCGGTGACCGTCTCCGAGACCTCCACCCTGCCCTACGCCTGCCGTCTCACCGGTCCCAACCGGGTGCACGTCTTCCTCAAGCTCACCGACGGACTCTTCCTCGCCTCCCTTCCCTCCGGCGCCGCCCCAGGCGCGGTCGGGGCAGTGGAGGACGTCTATCCCGGCACGATCCCGTACCGGAACGTCTTCCAGACGCTCCTCCAGAACGGGAACAACGTCATCCACCCCGCCGTTTCGCTGCTGAACGCCGCCCGGATCGAAGGGCCCGACGACTTCCTCTTCTACGAGGAGGGGGTCACGTCGGGGGTGGGGCGCCTGATGCAGGCCGTGGACCAGGAGCGGCTGGCCATCGCCGACGCGCTGGGAACCCCCGTCCTGTCGGAGCCGGCGGTGGGGCACCGGCAGGGGTACATGACCGAGGAGAACTACGACACGGCCTACAGCCGGGCGCCGGGATTCCGGGGCATCCAGGCCCAGTCCACGCTGGAGCACCGCTACCTGACGGAGGACGTGGGATACGGGCTCATCCTGCTCACGGAGCTGGGCCGCATGGCCGGCGTGGGGACTCCGGTCATGGACGCGATCATCACCCTCACCTCCGCCGTCCTCGGGAGGGACCTCCGGGCCACCGCCGAACGGACGCTGGATTCGCTGGGACTGGGCGGTCTCGACGTCCCCCAGCTCCTGGAGGCCGTGGAGAGCCCGGAGCCCCGGGAGTCGGAATGATCCGTCACCTGGCGGTCCGGACCCGGGGCAAGGGCCTCCACGAGATCACGCCGGAGGTCCAGGAGGCCATCTCCGAGGCCGGGTTGGACGAGGGTCTGTGCACCGTCATGATCCGCCACACGTCGGCGAGTCTCACCATCCAGGAGAACGCGGACCCGTCGGCCCGGCGGGATCTCGAGGACTGGCTGGAGCGGAACGTGCCCGAGGGGGACCCCCACTTCACCCACACCCTGGAGGGTCCCGACGACATGCCCTCCCACATCCGGGCCGCCCTGACCGCGACCACCCTGTCCATCCCGGTGGAGGGAGGACGGCTGGCGTTGGGGACGTGGCAGGGGATCTACCTCTGGGAACATCGGCGCCGGGGGTCCAACCGGCGCTGCGTCCTGCACCTGGGGACGTGATCCGGGACCATCGGACTGAACGACTCCCAAGCCGCTGGAGGGACCATGGCTCGATCCGTGCGCACGGTTGCGTCGACCCTGTTCGTCACCCTGTCTCTGACCGCGGCGGCACCCGCCCACGGACCGCTCCCCCCGATGGATGACGCCGTCCGAGCCGGACCGGTGGTCGAGCCCCCACCCCGGAGCCAGGTGAGGCTCCGCCCCCTTCCCGAGGACTTCGTGGTCCGGGACCGGCAACAGTACGGGAGCCTCCAGGAGGCCCTTCGGAACGGGCAGCTGGACTTCGCTCGGCGGAACGGCACGGAGCTGTCTTCCCTCCAGTCCCGCCTGGTCCAGGGGTTGAGCCAGGCGCTGGACGGTCGCGTCCGGGGGGCCCGGGCCACCCTGGAGTCGCTGGCCTTCGACGCCCGGGACGCTGGGGACTCGGCGCTGGCGCAGCTGTCGGACGCCGCAGGAATCAACCTTCGCTTCGAGGCGGCGGACTACGACGGCGTCATGGCCGCGGTGGGCGCCGACGCCAGCGACGGTCTCGTCGCCGGGTTGGCGGAGCTGCCTCGCCAGACGCTGGGAGCCGGGGAGCCGGTCTCGGACCGGCTCCGGCCGGGGCCGGGCGGGCAGGCAGCGCTGACGGTGGCCGTGAACGGGCGGATCGCCGAGTGGTGGTTCGACACGGGGGCGTCCTTCAGCGTCGTCTCCCGGAGTGCCGCCCGGGCGTGGGGCGTCCGGGTGGTCCCGGACCCGGGTCCCGTCGGGGTCGCCACCGCCACCTCCCGGTCCGCCTCCGCCCGGCTCGGCGTGGTGGAACGTCTCCAGGTGGGCGAGGTGGTGGCCCGCAACGTCCCGGTGGTGGTCATGGAGGACGAGGATCTCGTCTTCGAGCGGGACGACGGCACCACGGCGTCGGTGGACGGGATCCTGGGGTGGACGGTGATCCGCTCGCTCCGCACGGAGCTCGACTTCCCGGCGGATCGCTACACCGCCCGGCTATCCTCTCCGAGTCCCGAGGGGGATCGCAACCTGGGATGGCTCGGCT
Organism: Gemmatimonadota bacterium; assembly: GCA_037382905.1. GTDB lineage: Bacteria > Gemmatimonadota > Gemmatimonadetes > Longimicrobiales > Gaopeijiaceae > Gaopeijia. Next base: position 10,961 of record JARRPL010000030.1, read on the forward strand.
ACCCCATCGTACGGCTGGCGGACGGAAGGGGTCAGCCCCTTCTCTTCGGCCTGGACACCGGGTCCCGGAACACCTCCATCACCCGGAACATCCTGGCGAAGTCGGACCTGGGAGCGGTCCGCAGGGACACGGTCCGGATCCCCGGGATCGGTGGAAGCGTTCGGGAGCCGGTCTGGATCGGCGACACCCTCGCCCTCGCCTTCCCTCACGCCCTCGCCACCCTGGCCGACGTCCGGACCGAGCCGGCCTCCGGTGCCGACGACGTCATCTTCTTCGACGTCGACGGGGTGTTGGGCGTCGACGTCGCTCAGGGCGGGATCTTGATCGTCGATCCGCCGAAGGGGATCGTGCACCTCCACCCTTCTGGAGGCTGACGACCCCGCTACCGCTCAGCTCGTGGAGCCGAGAGCCTCCTCCGACCGGAGGTCCCGAGCGAGTTGAGGATGTCGCCGCCACAGGATCCACACCATGGTGGCGGCCGCCAGGAAGTTCCCGATGGCCACCACCGTCCAGTGGTGGGGCAGGAAGAAGGAAACCAGCCCCACGATCCCCATGATGAGGGCCTCGAAGGAGACGAAGGCCAGGACCGTGGCCACCACCAGGGGCGGGCTCCCCTCGACGGCGGCGCTGGCGGCGGCCAAGACGGACCCCAGCACCAGTCCGATGCCGATATGGACCGCCGTATAGCCCACGACCCAGGACATGCGCACCGGCAGGTTGGCCGCATCGGTCTCACCGCCGAACACGAGCCCCCCCATGGCCGACGGCGTGCGGAGGGGCTCGCCGGCCAGGGTGTCCAGGGCGAGGAACCAGAGCGCCACCACCGCCGCTCCCGCGAGACCCACGATCATGCCCTCCCGGAGCACAGGTCCCTGCAGGAGCTCCGTCAGCCAACTCTCCCCCTCTGGGCGGTCCATCCAGTGGACAGTGTAGGTGACGGCCAGCCCCGCCAGCAGGTTCCCCGCCAGGACGGTGCGCCAGCCGAGCTCCGCCACGATGTCGGCCCCGGTGGCCATGACGCTGCCGTAGAAGATCAGGTCGAAGAGAACGGCGCCCACCGCCAATCCCAGGAGCGTCGGTGCCACGATCTTGAGGGCGTTCATCGCCCAGGCCGTGGCAAAGCCCACCACCTGGAACGACATGAAGTGCAGGACCGTGTAGGCCGGGACCGCCGCCAAGGCGGGTCCACCCAGAAGCGCACCCGCCACGAAGCGCGGCGTCGCCAACGGCTCACCCCGGACGGTGTCCACCAGGAAGAACCAAAGCACGAGCACGAGGGCGCCGACGAAACCCGAAGCCACTCCTCGCTTGAGAATGCCGGTATCCATACAGCCTCTGGAGCCGAGAACGAACAGGGGCACCCTGGTGGGGGCCGGGGGGAGTCCATAGATGAGGGCACGGAGTTTGTTCCGAAAGGGGGGCCTGCGCACCCGCCGACGGGGTGACCGCCCTTCACCCGCCCCCGGCGGAGCCCCCGGGGAGGTTAATCCCGCACCCAGATCAGGAACGACCCCGCCGGCACCGGGATCTCGTGGGTGCCTCCCGCCAGGTGCTGGTGAGCTCCTTCCACCCCCACGAGGTCCACCCGCTCCCGGTCGGCGACCTGGCGCCACGATCCCTCGGGAAGGTCCACCGTCATGGTCTGGTCCCAGAGGCCGTTGTTCGTCAGAACCAGGACCCGTTCGCCCACCAGGTATCCCAGGAGGTGGTGGTTGTCCGGCGTGAACCAGCGGAAGTGCCCCTCCGGCGCCCGGGCCACCCGGAAGACGCTGCCATATTCCGACATCCTCAGGGCGATGAGGCCTCTCCAGTAGTCCCGCAGCGCCGCCGCGTCGGAGCCCGGCTCCAGGCTCTCCCACAAGAAGCGGTTGGGTGCACGGAGGTTGTAGGTGTCGTCCCGGCCCTTGAAGGCGATGGGTCCCCCCGCCACCTCCACCTCGAACTCCTCCTGGGGTGCGAGCCCCTTGGAGCGGAGCATCTCGGTGCCTCCGTTGATGACGACCGGACCCGCCGAGGTGAAGAGGAGTCCGCCGGCGATCCGCATGGCCGCCATGTCCACGCCCTCCAGACCGTTGTGGTCGTCTCCCGATGCGTACCGGTCCGCCAGGGCCCAGTTGTCGTGGATGTCCAGGTACGAGATCCCCCGGGTGGTCTCCGGCTCCTCGCCGTAGTCGTTGGCCAGGGCGCGCATCGTGGCGTCCCGGGCCGCGCCGTCGCCCCCGGCCCAGCCCGGCTCATCCACGTCGAAGGGGCTCCCCTTGAAGGCGTTTCGCGCCTCGTCCTGGAAGAAGGTGATGGGTGCGTCGGCCTTGTACCACGCCCAATCGGGGTTCGCGCGCACGTCGGGATCGGAGGCGGCGATCCACGGCTCGCCGTAGACGATGATGTCCTCCGGGAGCTCCGCCATGGCCCGAAGGAGCGTCTGCTTGTCCACCTGCCCCGCCAGGTCGACGCGGAAGCCATCCACCCCCAGCTCCTCGACCCAGTGCTTCAGCTGGTCCACGACCCATCGCTGGACCATGGGCCGCTCCTCGGTCTTCACCTCGTTGCCGAAGGGACCGATGTGGGCCAGGTCGTCGTCGGTGCGGTAGTGGTAGGGGAGGTCCAGGACGTTGAAGTTCAGCAGGAGCTGGCGCCCGTCCATGTTCTCGCCGGTGTGGTTGGGCACCACGTCGATGATCACGGCGATGCCTCGCTGGTGGAACGCCTCCACCAGCGCCTTGAACTGGGCCCGCTCGTCGCCGGGCTCGGCGTCCCGGGAGCGGAATCGGCTCTCCACCGCGAAGGCGTGGGTGGTGCGGTATCCCCACTGGTAGTTCTCCCGGTCGATGGCCATGCGCCGGGCGAAGGGATCGTTGCCCAGCGCCGCCTGCCACTCGTCGTCCGGATAGTGGAGGTATTCCTGCACCGGCATCAGGTGCACCACGTTCACCCCCAGCTCCACCAGGTGGTCGAACCCGATGGGCTCCCCGTGCCGGTTGGTGAGGCCCGGCCGGACCATGGCGGGAAGCGTACCGGTCTCGTGCCCAGGCACCGGCAGGAGGTCCGTGAAGTCCTGGACATGGACCTCGTAGGCCACCACGTCCTCCATGGCGGGACGACCGCCCCGCACCGGCGCCGGCGGGGCCCCGTCTCGCCAGACCCGGGATTTGCCCATGGCGTCGTCGTTCACCCGGGCGTAGGGATCGGAGATGTGTACCGGATGGGTGTCGTAGAACCAGTTCCCCGGGTCCGGCGGGCCGTGGACGGTGAAGTCGTACCAGGTCCCGTGGAGATCGTCCGGGAGGGTGGCCTCCCAGACCCCGTTGGCGTCCCTCTGCATCTCCACCCGCTGGAATGCCGCATCCGGCGTGTCGTCCCTCTGGCGATACAGGTGGAGTCGCACCCCCGTCGCCCGGGGCGAGAAGACCCGGAAGTGGGTGGGCCCGGCTTCGCCGGTCACATGGGCGCCCAGCGGCTTGTCCGAATAGAGATTCCTGAAGAGAGGGTCTCGCCGGACCAGCGCCCTCAGCCCCAGCTCCGGCACTTCCAGGTAGTGGACCCGGAGGGGATCCAGGGGCTCCGCCGGAACCAGCAGGGATTCGCTGGCCGTGTTGGGAAGGACCCGTGACACCTCCAGAACGCGCCCCTGGCCATCGGTGAGGCGGTAGGCCTCCACCGACCGGGGCCGGGACGCCCCGGTGAGGGTGAAGCGGATGGCGGTGGCGCCGTGGATCTCGGCTCGGAGTCGTGCCTGCACGTCGGTCTCCTGTGCGTGGACCCCGGACCCCGCCAGGACCAGGGCGGTGAGGAGGATGACGGGGGGAAGGGGAAGAGTGCGCATGGCCTGGAAGATCGGAAGGGGGAAGGCTCGGCGGGAGGGGTGGCGGGTTCTCGCATTGACATCGTCCTGCCCGGGGGCCGATGCTGCCCCGGTCCCGGCACGGTACCTGGCGCCGGACCCGTTCGCCGCCCCTCCCGGAGCCGCTCTCATGCCCCAGCCCCGTGCCCTGGCCCGGCTCGTTCTCCCGGCCCTCGCCTTCAGCCTCGCCTGCGCCCCCGAGTCCGCTGACACCGATGTCACCGCGGAACCCTCCGGCGCGATGACGGCTCGCTCCGACTCGGTCCCTCGCTGGGCCCAGGAAGCCATCTGGTACCAGGTGTTCGTCGAGCGATTCCGGAACGGCGATCCCGCCAACGACCCCACCCTGGCGGACATGGAAGGTTCCTGGCCTCACCTCCGTCCCCCGGGGTGGGCGCCCACGCCCTGGGGATGGGACTGGTATCGGCAGGAGCCGTGGGCCCGGGACTCCGGCAGGGAGTTCTACACGACGGTGCAGGCGCGCCGCTACGGCGGGGACCTGCAGGGACTCGTGGACCGCCTGGACGACCTCCAGGAGCTGGGGGTGACGGCCCTCTACCTCAACCCGGTGAACGACGCCCCGTCCCTCCACAAGTACGATGCCCGCACCTATCGGCACATCGATCGGAACTTCGGCCCCGATCCCCGGGGGGACGTGGCACGGATGGCCGCCGAAGATCCTCTGGACCCCGCCACCTGGGTGTGGACCGCCGCCGACTCCCTCTTCCTGGACCTCGTAGACCGGGTCCACGCCCGGGGGATGCGCATCATCGTGGACTACTCCTGGAACCACACCGGGGCCACCTTCTGGGCGTGGAGAGACGTCCTGCGGAACCAGGAGGACTCCCCCTTCGCCGGATGGTACGAGATCGAGGCCTTCGACGACCCCGCCACCCCCGACACCAGCGAGTTCGCATATCGAGGCTGGGCCGGGGTTCCGGAGCTTCCGGAGCTGCGGAAGGTCGGTCGCCCCCCCGGCGAGACCCACGGCGCCATCGAGGGGACGCTGGTGCCGGAGGTCCGGGCCCACATCTTCAACGTCACCCGCCGTTGGTTGGACCCCGACGGGGACGGCGACCCGTCCGACGGGGTGGACGGCTTCCGGCTCGATGTGGCGGAGATGGTGCCCCTGGGCTTCTGGCGCGAGTACCGGGATACGGTGCGGACCCTCAACCCCGACGCCCTCCTGGTGGGCGAGGTGTGGTGGGAGGACTGGCCGGACCGGATGTACGACCCGGCCCCCTGGCTCCAGGGCGACGTGTTCGATGCCGTCATGAACTATCGCTGGTACCGACCCACCCGGGGATTCTTCACCTCGGCCCCTCCGGACCTGAGCCCGTCCGGCTACTGGGACGCTCTCCAGGCCGTCGCCGAAGGGATCGCCGAGGCTCGGATCAAGGCCCAGATGAACCTGACGGCGAGCCATGATTCGCCCCGTTTCGCCACCTCCCTCCAGAATCCGGGGCGCTACAAGTTCCGGGTGAACCCGCGGGAGGATCCCGACTACGATCTGGGCCCCGCCGATGCCACGACCCGCACCCGGCAGGAACTCATCCTCCTGCAGCAGTTCACCTGGGTCGGGGCGCCCCACGTCTGGAACGGGGACGAGGTGGGCATGTGGGGAGCCGACGACCCCGACAACCGCAAGCCTCTGCTCTGGCCCGACCTGTCGTACGAGGACGAGGAGGCCGATCCCTTCGGTCGGTCTCGGCCGGCCACACCGGTCCGGCGGGATGTGGAGCTCCGGGAGCTCTATCGGGAGCTCATCGCCCTGCGGAAGGAGCACCTCGCCCTCTTCGTCGACGGTACGGCCCGCCCACTCCTCACCGACGACGCCCGAGGGATCCTGGTCTACGAGCGGGCGCTGGGAGGGGCGGAGCGGGCGGTGGTGGCCTTCAACGTCGGCGACGCTGAGGTGACGGTGGACGTCCCGGTGCCCTCCGGACGGTACCGCCGGGCCGCCGCCGTGGGAGAGGCCCGGGGATCCACCCGACCCGCCCCCCTGGCCGTGGAAGAGGAATCGGCCTCTTTGTCCCTGCGGCTGCCGGCTTCCGGAGGGGTCGTCTGGATCCGGGAGAGGCCGTGAGGCTCGAGGCCGACCGGCCGCCCCGCTAATCCCGCCCCGAGGCTTCCAGGAGGATCACGCCGGAGGTCGTCTCCACGGTGACGGCGCCATCGCTGACGACGCCGGTGGTTCCGGAGTAGGCGTCCCGCACCAGGCTGCCCTCGGGCCACTGCCCCCCCACCGGGATCCTCACCCGGCCGCTCCCGGCACCGAGGGCCACCACCACCCGGTCCTCCACCCCACCCGCGGCGAGGGTACGAGCGAAGACGTACGGATCCTCCTGAAGCCGGGTGTGGGCCCCGGCGCCGACGGCAGGGTGGGCCCGACGGTACCGCCCCAGAATCCGCCAATGCTCCAGGACCCGCGCCTCTTCGAGCGAGTCCACCCGGGCCCAGTCCATGGGGGAGCGGAGGTTGGCGTCCCCCACGGCCCCCTCCACCCGGAGCGGCCGGGCCACCTCGTCGCCGTAGTAGATCTGGGCCATCCCCGGGGCCAGCAGGAGCCGGGTTCCGGTCTC
>JARRPL010000031.1:0-17060 GCA_037382905.1 Gemmatimonadota bacterium
AGGGGATGGCGCGGCGTCGTGGACTACATCCCCGAGAAGGGCGCCGACAACTCCGAATGCATGGTGGAGCTCACCGAGGAGATCGTGAACCGGGCGGGCCGCACGGGCGGTACGTTCCTCCACTCGTCCCGGACCCGGCCGAGCCACCAGCCCAAGGCGTTCATTCCCGAGCACCTCAAGGACCGGTACACCGACAACGTCAACGACCTGACGCCCGAGGTGCTGAAGAACCTGGAGCACATGGGCATAGACTACCTGGTGCCCATCGGGGGCGACGACACCCTCTCCTACGCCCACCGTCTCCACGACGAGGGCGTGAAGGTGGTGGCCATCCCCAAGACCATGGACAACGACGTGGGGGGGACCGAGTACTGTATCGGATTCAGCACCTGCGTGACCCGGACCATCGAACTGACCCACCGCCTCCGGACCACCACGGGCTCCCACGAACGCATTCTGGTGATCGAGGTCTTCGGACGTTACGCCGGCTTCACCGCCCTCCTGCCCACCATGGCCGGAGCGGCGGATCGCTGCGTGATTCCGGAGCACCCCGTGGATGCGGAACACCTGACCCGGCTCCTGGTGGAGGACCGGAGGAAGAACCCGTCCAACTATTCGGTGGTCCTGGTCTCGGAGGGTGCGATCTTCCAGGGAGACGACGACATGGGATCAGGTGTCGGAGTACATCAAGCAGCACTCCCCGACCTTCAACGACGGCCGAGTCGTGAACGTCGTGAATCAGCGCCTGGGCTATCTCGTCCGCTCCGGGGACCCGGACGCGCTGGACTCCATTGCGCCCATGGCTTTCGGCAATCTGGCCCTGGATCTGATCCTGGAGGGGAAGAGCGGTCTCCTGGTGGCGGTCCGGAATGGCGTGTACACCTCCGTGGGCCTGGATGCCGTCATGGACAAGAAGACGGTGGACGTGGATCAGTTCTACAACGCCGACCGCCTCCGGCCGAAGTACGACTTCCGCTCGCGCCCCCTCTTCCTGATGACGAACCAGACGTAGACCCGTGTCCCGGTGGGCCGGCGGAGGCCGGCTCACCGGCGCCCTTCGACGGGGGGACGCCCGTGCGGAAGATCGATATCCAGGACTTTCGGCGCGCCACCCGGGACACGCCCCGGGCGGTGAACCGGAGGATCATCCTCAACCTGCTGCGGGAGCACGGCCCCCTGTCCCGGGCGGACCTGGCGCGGTCCATGGATGTTCCGCGGGGCATGATCACGGCGTTGGTGAATGAGCTGCTGCACGAACGGCTCGTGCTGGAGGGCGCCACCACGTCCGCGCCCCGGGGTCGCCGGCCCACGCTTCTCCACCTTCGGAGCCACGACCGACTCGCCCTGGGGGTGGACGTGAGGGCCAGCCGCACGGTCGTGCAGCTCACGGATTTCGCCGGGCACGAGCTTGCCCGGGACGACTTCTCCACGCCGGAGGATCCCAGGGCGCTGTCGGGCCGCGTGGTCGAAGCAGCCGGGAGGCTCCTGGAGCCGGGGCGGCGGAGGCAGAACGTCGAGGGGGTGGGCGTCGTCATCCCGGGGATGGTGGATCCCGGCGCGGGCGTCATTCTCAATGCACCGACTCTGGGGTGGAGGGACGTGTCGATCCGGCGGGCCTTGATCCGCGACCTGGGCGTGAAGGTCCCGATCCACGTGGAGAGGGACGCCGTGGCCTGTGCATTGGGCCAGATCTGGCTGTGCGACTCTCCCCCGGACACGACCCGCGACTTCGTCTACATGGTGGTCTCGGAGGGGGTGGGTACCGGTCTCGTCGTGAATGGACAGCCTGTTCGGGGGCGGCACTTCACCGCCGGTGAGTTCGGGCACGTGCCCCTGGACCCGGCGGGACCGCCGTGCTCCTGCGGCGCCCGCGGCTGCCTGGAGGCCTATACCTCGGACGCTGCCACGGTGGCTCGCTTCCTGGGCATCGAGTTCGCCGGTCGTGAGAGTACGCAGCGGATGCGGGAGTCGGGGCCGAGCGTGTCCGAGGTGGTTTCCCGGGCCCGGGAGGGCGATCGGGAAGCGCGAAGGGCCATGGAGGCCACGGGGCGCTACATGGGCACCGGGCTCGCCGTGATCATCAACGCCCTCGATCCGGCCCGCATCGTGGTGGGCGGTGCGCTGGTCGCGGGGTGGGAGATGATCGAACCTCTGGTTCGGGAGAATGTGCAGGCACGCACCCTCACCGCCGCCGCCGCCCGGACCCCCATCGATGTCGATCCCGACTACGCCGAGACCCGCCTTCAGGGTGCCGCGGCGCTCGTGGTGGCCCCGGCCTTCGCCGCCCCCCGGATCGCCTGATCGAGAGCGGGGATGATCGGCGGCTTCTGCGGCCATCCTGTGGCTTGCGTCGTCACGGTTCCGTGACCAACCTTCTGGTGCTTCGACCCGGGTTTCGCCAGGTGCGAGGGAGTCGGCCGAATCGCCGGTTTCGCCGGTCCGAGGCGTTCGCGGCTTTGCGCGTTCGGGGTGGGTGGGCACCATTTGTTCGTTGATCGAACGAATAGCCTACCCGATACCCCGGGAAGGACGGGGCCGGGAGTACCCCGTTCGGCTCGCCGCAGCCGGCGCTGTTTTGGTGCTCAATCGACTCTTCGCACTCTGGAGGCGAATGAAATGACTAGGGTTCGCACGTGCCTCTTCGCCCTGGTGGCCGCCCTCGCCTGGACGGTACCCGCGCAGGCACAGACCCAGACCGGCACGGTGGCCGGTCGGATCTTCGACGACGCATCCATGAGGCCCATCGACGGGGTGACCCTCACGGTTGTGGGAACGGGGCGCACGGGGCTCACCAATTCGGACGGCCGGTTCGTCATCACGGCGGTGCCGGTGGGAGAGCAGACGCTCCGGGCCGAGGTGCTGGGCTACGCTACCGCGGAGCGCGTCATCACGGTCACAGCCGACGGGACCACGGTCATCGACATCCAGATGATCAGCGAGGCCCTCCAGATGGCCGAGATCGTGGTCACCGGGTACGGCCAGCAGGTTCAGCAGGACGTCACCGGAGTGATCGACGCCGTCGCCACCGATCAATTCAACCGGGGCGTCATCACCGCCCCCGAGGAGTTGATCCAGGGAAAGGTGGCGGGCGTCAACGTGGTCACACCGGGATTCCGGGGTGACGTGAACATCCGCATCCGGGGTGGGACCTCCATCAACGCCTCCAACGAGCCCCTCTTCGTCGTGGACGGCGTGCCCATCGCTCCCGGGGGCGGCCTGGGGGCCGGGAACAACCCCCTGTCCTTCATCAACCCGCAGGACATCGAGTCGGTTACCGTCCTGAAGGACGCCTCGGCCGCCGCCATCTACGGCTCCCGGGGTGCCAACGGCGTCATCATCATCGAGACCAAGGAGGGGAGCGCGGGCTCGTCCATCTCCTACACGGGCTCGGTGAACCTCTCCAATCGCGTGGGTGAGATCGACCTGGTGGGGGCGGACGATTTCCGGCAGGCGGTGCAGACCTACCAGCCGTCCAGCTCCCCCCTCCTTCTGGACGCGAACACGGATTGGCGTGACGAGGTCATGCGGACGGCCTACGGTCAGGAGCACAATCTGACGGTCTCCGGCGGCTCCGACGTGAGCAACTACCGCGTCTCCCTGGGTTACTTCGGACGGGACGGGATCGTGCAGGGCTCGGACACCGAGCGGCTCACGGCAGGCCTGAACTTCAACCAGCTGCTCTTCAACGAGACGTTCAGCGTCGAGGCCAACATCCGGGGATCCCGGATCGTCGACAACTTCGAGGGCAACACCATCGGCAATGCCACCGGGTTCGCGCCGACCCAGCCGGTGCTTCTGGACGGCGAGTACTACGAGTGGGACGCATCCGCCGGCCTCTCTCCGGAGAACCCCTTCCCCGAGATCGAGAACATCGTCGACGAGGGGACGTCGTGGCGGAGCCTGGGGGGCCTGGAGCTGGAGTGGGACATTCCGGGCGTCACGGGTCTCACGGCGACCTCGCACCTGGGGTACGACGTGGTCCGGGCCGAGAACGTCTACTTCGCCCCCTCCTTCCTTAAAGCGCAGGAAGGATCGAACCCGGGCACGATCAGCCGGAGCAACTCGAACGGCCTCAAGACGTTGTTCGACGCCTACCTCACCTACACCCGTCCCTTCGGTGACAACCACGACTTCGACATCACCGGCGGATACTCGTACGAGAACCAGCGCAACGAATTCCCCGAGTTCTTCGCCAACGGTCTGAGCGCCGACTTCCTCGGCCCCAACGGCATTCCCGACGCCAACGAGGTGGGAGCGGACCTCTTCGTGCAGGAGAGCCGGTTGATCTCCTTCTTCGGCCGGGTCAACTACTCCTACGCGAACAAGTACCTCTTCACCGGATCGCTTCGGCGGGACGGCTCGTCCCGTTTCGGACCCGAGGAAGAGTGGGGGATCTTCCCCTCCGCGGCGCTGGCCTGGCGCATCTCGGAGGAGGGCTTCATGCGGGACAGCGACCTGTTCTCGGACCTGAAGCTCCGGGTCTCCTGGGGGATCACGGGGAACCAGGAGTTCGACGACTACCAGCAGTACATCGACTACGTGATCAGCGACCCCTTCGCCCGGGTGCAGTTCGGGGACCGCTTCGTCACCACCATCCGGCCCTCCGCGGCCGATCCCGGCATCAAGTGGGAGGAGACCACCTCCTGGAACGCCGGGTTGGACTTCGGACTGTGGGAGAACCGGGTCACGGGTGCGGTGGACGTGTACTACAAGGACACCAAGGACCTGATCTTCACCGTGCCGGTGGCGGCGGGAACGAACCTCTCGGACTTCGTGACCACCAACATCGGCAGCCTGGAGAACCGGGGAGTGGAGTTCAGCATCTCGGCGGGGATCTTCGAAGCCAGGGATCCGCGTGACTTCAGCTGGGACGCCACCCTGAACATGGCGTACAACCAGAACGAGCTCACCCAGATCAATGCGGCCGGCGCGGGGAACGAGCAGATCCTCATCGGAGGGATCGCCGGCGGGGTCGGGAACACCATCCAGGTGCTCCAGCCCGGGTATCCGTCCACGTCGTTCCACACCTATCGTCACATCCGGGACGAGAATGGCGATCCCATCTGGGCGGACATGAACAACGACGGCGTCATCAACGACCAGGATCTCTACGAGGACCTGAACGGGGACGGCGTCGTGAACCAGGACGACCGGTTCCCCTACCAGCAGGCGGCTCCGGACTTCATCCTCGGTCACTCCTCCTACTTCCGCTTCGGTGGGTTCGACCTGAGCTACGCCATGCGGGCCCAGTTCGGGAACTACGTCTACAACAACGTCGCTTCGGACGCCGGCAACTATAACCGGCTCACCGGGGTGGTCCCCTACAGCCTCCACGAGTCGGTCCTCGACAACGGATTCGTGGAGCCCCAGTACTTCTCCGACATCTACGTCGAGGATGCGTCGTTCCTGCGGATGGACAACATCACCGTGGGGTACACCTTCGACGGCTTGGGCGTCCTGGATGGGGCACGGGTCTTCGGCACGGTGCAGAACGTCTTCACCATCACCGGGTACAGCGGCCTGGACCCGGAGTCGTTGGCCCAGGGAGACGCTACGGCCCTCCTCCAGGGGATCGACAACAACCTCTACCCCCGGGCCCGGACCTTCTCGGTCGGGCTGACGGTGGGCTTCTGAGGTGGCGGGCTCATGACGAACAGACTCAATACAGAGGCCAAGACCATGCGGACCAAGACGCTCAGGACCTTCCTGGTTGCCGGGGTCGCCCTTCTGGGGGCGGCGGCGTGCACCGACCTGGTGGTGGAGCCGGAGAGCACCGTCACCGCGGCCAACATCTTCAACGACGAGGGCTCGTACGAGCAGTTCCTCGCAAAGATCTACGGCGGGCTCGCCCTCACCGGACAGGAAGGTCCGGACGGCTCGGGAGACATCCAGCGGATCAACGACGAGGGGTTCTCCAACTACCTTCGGCTCCTGTGGGTGATCAACACCCTGCCCACCGACGAGGCCGTCATCGCCTGGGGTGACCCGGGTCTGCCGGAGATGAGCTACGGGACCTGGGGATCGGCCAACCAGTGGCCCGGCGGGATGTACTCCCGAATCTACTTCCAGGTGGCGATGGTGAACGAGTTCCTCCGGGAGACGGCGCCGGAGAAGCTGGATGAGCGGGAGGTGAGCGCAGAGACCCGGGCGGCCATCGCCGGATACCAGGCGGAGGCGCGCTTTCTCAGGGCCCTCTCCTACTGGCACGGGATCGACATCTTCGGTCCCATTCCCCTCGTGGACGAGAACTCCGACATCGGTGTGACGCCGCCGGAGCAGGCGACCCGGGCCGACGTGTTCCAGTACGTCGTGGACGAGCTCAACGCCATCCGCGGGGACCTTCCCGCTCCCGGCGGGGCCGAGTACGGGCGTGCGGATCAGGGCGCGGTGGACATGCTTCTGGCGAAGCTGTACCTCAACGCCGAGGTCTACACGGGCGCGTCGGCGTATGGTGAGGCCCTGGCTGCGGCGCAGCGGGTGATCGACTCGGGGGCCTACGAGCTGGACGACAGCTTCGTCGAGGTCTTCCTGGCGGACAACCACACGTCGCCTGAGCAGATCTTCACCGTGCCCCAGGACGGGATCAACACCCGGACGTGGGGGGGCACGACCTTCCTCGCCCATGCTGCCGTGGGCGGAAACATGGACGCCGCCGCCTACGGCCTCGACTTCGCCTGGTGGGGACTACGGATCCAGCCCGAGATCGTCAACCTCTTCCCGGCGGCGGGGGATGCCCGGGCCGACGACGTCTTCTTCACCGACGGCCAGTCCCTGGCCATCTCGAGCCTGTCGGACTTCACCCAGGGATACGCAGCGCCGAAGTACCGGAACGTCACGTCCGACGGGACCCCGGGGTCCAATCTGACCCACGTGGATGCCGACTACGTGGTCTTCCGTCTCGCCGACGCCTACCTCATGTACGCGGAAGCCTTCCTCCGGGGCGGCGGCGGCGACGAGGCCACGGCCGTGGCGCTCATCAACGAGCTGCGGGAGCGGGCCTACGGGGACACGAGCGGCAACATCACCGGTGCCGATCTGACCCTGGACTTCATCCTGGACGAGCGGGCACGGGAGCTCTACTGGGAGGGCCACCGTCGGACCGATCTGATCCGGTTCGGGCTCTTCACCGGAGGCGAGTACCTCTGGACGTTCAAGGGCGGGGTCGAGTCGGGGCAGGCGCTGCCCGACTTCCGGGACCTCTACCCCATCCCGGCATCGGAGCTGCTGGCCAACCCGAGTCTGGAGCAGAACACGGGCTACTGATGGGGGTCTCGCGGACCGTAGCGTCCGCGTGATCGTTCGTGGACCACTCATGAGATCGGCCCGGCCGCCCGAGAGGGGGTCGGGCCGATGGTCGTTTCAACACCGGAGGACGAAGGATGGGGATTCGCCGACCTGCCCGGAGCTTCATCTGGCTGGGCGCCGCGGCGCTGGCCTCCACGCTGGCGGGGTGCGCCGAGGCGCAGGAGCTGGACGTGTCTTCTCCCGACGGCCGAAACGTGGTGGCCGTGTCCCTCACGCCGGAGGGTGGCGTTACGTGGAGGTTGGAGCGGGACGGGGAGGCGCTGGTCATGCCCTCCCGCCTGGGATTCGAGTTCCAGGGCGCCCCGCCGATGGTGGAGGGCTTCCGGATCGCCGGGAGCGAGCGGACTGCCGTGGACCAGCGGTGGGAGCAGCCTTGGGGCCAGGTGCGGGAGGTCCGGGATCACCACAATGAGCTCCGGGTGACGCTGGAGGAGACGGCACCCCCGGGAAGGCGCATGGAGGTGGCCTTCCGGGTCTTCGACGACGGCCTCGGCTTCCGGTATCGGCTGCCGGAACAGGCCGGGCTGGATTCGTTCGCCGTCACCGAGGAACTGACCGAGTTCGCCTTCGCGGACAACGCCAGGGCCTGGTGGATCCCGTCGGACCGGCCCCGGATGGATCGGTCCGAGATGCTCTATTCCCAGTCACCGGTAAGCGTGCTGGACAGCGTGCAGACCCCTCTCACCCTGGAGACACGGGACGGCAACACGGTGATGGTGGTCCACGAGGCGGATCTGGTGGACTATCCCCGGATGTTCCTGGCGGGTACTGCCCTGGAGAGCCGGACCCTTCGCGCCGCCCTGGCCCCCATGGCCGACGGGGTGAAGGCCCGGGGCCAGACGCCCTTCGAGACGCCGTGGAGGACGTTGCAGGTGGCGGACCGGGTGGAGGAGCTGGTGCCCTCGGTCCTGGGGCTGAACCTCAACCCGCCGAGCCGGATCGACGATACGAGCTGGATCGAGCCGATGCGGTACGTGGGAATCTGGTGGGGGATGCACATCGGACGGAACACCTGGGGCTCGGGCCCTACCCACGGCGCCACCACCGAGAACACCCGGCGCTACATCGACTTCGCCGCGGAGAACGGCTTCGGGGGAGTCCTGGTGGAAGGGTGGAACGTGGGATGGGACGGGGACTGGATCGAGAATGCCGAGCTCTTCTCCTTCACCGAGCCCTACCCGGACTACGATCTGCCGGGACTGGCCGCCTACGCCCGGGAGCGGGGGGTGGATCTCATCGCCCACAACGAGACCTCCGGCGGAATCGAGAACTACGAGGCGCAGATGGAAGAGGCCTACGCCCTCTACCGCTCCCTGGGGATCCGGGCCATCAAGTCCGGTTACGTGGCGGACCAGGTCCTGGGAGGCCAGTCCCACTATTCCCAGCCGGCGGTGCAGCATCATCGACATGTGTTGGAGACGGCGGCCCGCTACGGGATCATGATGAACGTCCACGAGCCGATCCACGACACGGGTGAGCGGAGGACCTGGCCCAACATGATGACCCGGGAGGGCAGTCGCGGTCAGGAGTACAACGCCTGGTCCGGTGACGGCGGCAATCCTCCGGAGCACGAGACGATCCTCTTCTTCACGCGCCTGATCCCCGGCCCCATGGACTTCACACCCGGTGTCCTGGATATCCTGCGGACGACGGAGGACGGGGACGCACCGGCGAACCACGAGGCGCGCATCCGGACCACGGTGGCCAAGCAGCTCGCTCTGTACGTGGTCCTTTGGTCTCCGATGCAGATGGCGGCGGATCTGCCGGAGAACTACCGCGACCATCTGGCCTTTCCCTTCATCCGCGACGTTCCGGTGAACTGGGACGACACCCGGGTCCTGAACGGTCGGATCGGGGATCAGGTGGTGGTGGTACGGAAGGAGCGGGGAGGCGAGGACTGGTACCTGGGCGCCATCACCGACGAAGAGGCCCGGACCATCGAGATTCCCCTGGACTTCCTCGGCTCCGGGACCTGGGTGGCGGAGATCTGGGCCGACGCCCCGGGGGCCGACTGGAAGGAGAACCCCTTGGCCCTCGAGTTGCGGGAAGCGGCGGTGGACGCAGGCGACACCCTGACGCTGGAGTTGGCGCCCGGCGGCGGCCAGGCCATCCGCTTCCGTCGGTCGCCGTGAGGCCCGGGGGCTGGCGGCCCGATCAGTGGATCTCGACGTAGGCGATTGAACGTTTCTCCAACCCACGAGGACCATGGAAACGCTGAAACGCATCTTCCGCGACCATCCTTCTCCCGCCAGCGGGGCCGGTGACGAGGCCTACGGGCTCGTCGTTGCGGCGGCGGAGTGCTCCGCCGCCACAACGGCCTGTGCCGATGCCTGCCTGGCCGAAGAGGAGGTCTCACGGCTCCGGGACTGCATCCGCTCCTGCCTGGACTGCGCCGATCTGTGCGCCGTCACGGGACGGCTTCTCGCCCGGCCCGGGAAGCAGGACGCCGACACCCTCCGTGCGCAGCTCACCGCGTGCGAGAATGCGTGCCGGGCCTGCGCCGAACTCTGTGCCCATCACGACGGGATGGCCCACTGCATCGCCTGCGCCGAGGTCTGCCGCCGCTGCGCGGACGCGTGTCGGCGCATGCGGGCCGCCGTGGTCGGCTGACGGGAGCGAGCCAGGGTCCCGGCGTGGAGTGATGCGCCGAGGACGACGAGGCGATTCAGCGATCCGGCAGGACGCGCAGGATGACGGTGCCGTAGCCCCCGATGGAGGGGATCTCCCACCCGGAGATTCCGGCTTCCGATGCCGTGTAGGGCCCGACGGTGGGACCGTTCGGAGTGAATCCCGCCACCCTCTCCATCCGGTAGGCTGCCGGCGGCAGGCTCTCCCTGGAACCCGACAGCGCCAACGGACCCGTGGGCTCGCCCCGGAGGTTCACCGCCACCAGGACCGCCTCCGCGGCGGTCCGGCGCAGGTACGCCGCCACCCCGTCGGTTCCCGCGTCCAGGGGGACCCATTCCCCGCGGCCCAGCGCCGGGTCCGCGGTTCGCAGGTGGATCAGCCGCCGGTAGTGGGAGAGCAGCGAGTTGGGATCCGATGACTGGCCCGCCACGGTGGCCCGGGCCGAGTCGGCCTGGAGCGGCTCCCACGGCTCACCTCCGGTGAAGCCGCCGCCGGGCCGGCGCTCCCAATGCATCGGTGTTCGGAGACGGCGGTCGGGCTTGTCCCCGGTCATGCCGATCTCCTCTCCGTAGTAGACGAAGGGGATGCCCGGGAGGGTCAGGAGGAGAGACGCCGCAACCCGGGCCCGGCCCACGTCCCCTCCCAGCTCCGTGAGGGCCCGGGTCTGGTCGTGGTTCCGGATGAAGGTGGACCAGCGGTGGCCCGGGATCTCCTCCCGGGCTTCGTCCACGGCGGCCAACAGTCGGCGGTTGGAGCCGGTCCGGGCGGCGTCCACGATGGCGTTGGCCACCTGGAAGGCGAAGAAGGAGTCGAGCTGGTCCGGGTAGTAGGGGACGAGTGCACCGGTGCTGTCGAACACCTCTCCCACCGTGAAGGCCGACGGCTGCACGGAGCGGACATGACGCCCCAGTTCCCGGAGCATGTCGTGGGTCCGGGGGACGTTGGTCGACGTCCCGTCCTGGTCTTCCATCAGGTGGCGCACCGCGTCGAGCCGGAATCCGTCCACCCCCACCTCCAGGAGCCAGAAGTCGGCGATGCGCTCCATCTCCCGCCGAACGGCGGGGTGGTCCCAGTCCAGATCCGGCATGCGAGGCGAGAAGAAGCCGTAGTAGAACTCCTCTCCGGAGGGGGTGGGGCGCCTGTTGTTGTCTCCGTACTCGTTGTCGGGTCCCGTCACGTCGGAGAATCGGTACCAGTCCCGGTGGGTGGCCCCGGCGCCGGAGAGGGCGTCCACGAACCAGGGGTGCCGGTCCGACGTGTGGTTGATCACGAGGTCCAGGAGGACCCGGACGCCCCGGGCGTGGGCAGCGGTGAGGAAGGCTCGCAGGTCATCCAGTGTGCCCAGCTCCGGATTCACCGCCGTGTAGTCGGTGACGTCGTAGCCGTGGTAGCTGGGGCTGGGGAAGGTCGGCATGAGCCAGATGCAGTCGGCCCCCAGGTCCTCTCCACCGTCGGGGTCCCCGTCGTTCACGTAATCGAGACGGTCCAGGAGGCCCTGCAGGTCGCCGACGCCGTCGTCGTCCGAGTCCTGGAAGGAGCGCACGAAAATCTCGTAGCAGACGGTGCCGCCATCCCAGCCGACGGCAAGGGCCGTGCGTGTGGCGGTGTCGGCGGGGCTGGCGGAGACCGGGAGATCCGGGCCCCCGGCGTTCTCCTCCCCCTGGGCCCTGAACCCGCCGGAGCGGGGCCGGTCGGGCTCCATGAGGAGCAGGATCGCCGCCGCCAGCGCCAGGAGGGCCACGGCGCCGAGGGTTGCGGCGGCCCAGCGGGCACCGGCCGTCGGCGCCTCCCTCACCCCGGGCTCCGCCGGGGTCCGCCTCCGGCTCGGGCCGCCCTCCGCCCCCGGCGTCGGCTCATCCCGGCGTCCGGGTCCCGCGTTCGGCCCGGCCAAAGCCCGTAACCAGCGCGGCGGCGCATCCCAGAAGGCCGGGGTAGTCGGCGGCGATCCACGCCACGCCCACGTCCCGGCAGAATCCGCTGAACCGGCCCTTCGCTTCGAAGCGAGCCCGGAACCGATCCGTCTTCAGGAACCCCATGAGCTTCCGCAGCGCTCCGCCGGAGAGGTAGACGCCCCCGGTGGCCCAGTTGGCCAGCGCCATGTCACCGGCGAAGGTGGCCAGAAGGTCCAGGAAGTCGTTGACGCTGCGGGTGGCCCGGGCGTCGCCCGTCTCCGCCAGCTCCGACACCTCCTGCGCCGAGAGGTCGGGCGCGGGGCCCACGTCGGGATCGCCGTCGATCCGACCGTTGGCCCAGTACAGGTTCTCGAGCCCCGGGCCCGAGACCACCCGCTCGATGGAGACCCGCTCGTATCGCTCCAGGAGGAGGCGGAGCAGCTCGATCTCGTGGGCGTTCGTGGGTGCGAACCCCACGTGGCCTGCCTCCGACGGGATGATCTCACCGCTGGGGAGGCGAACCGCCGCTCCCAGCCCCGTCCCGGGACCGAGGACGACCTGGACGCCATCGGACGGCGGTCGGGGGTCGCCGATCCAGGTGAGCTCGCCGGGAGAGAGGAGCTGGACACACAGGGCCTGGGCGGTGAAGTCGTTCACGAGGGTGAGGGGCGCGCCGAGGGCCCGTTCCAGCCCCGAGCGACTGAAGCGCCAACCGTTGTTCGGCAGGTGGACCAGGTCGTGGTCCACGGGGCCCGCCACGGCGAGGCACATCTCCTGGATGACCTCGATCCCGTGGAGCTGAAGGTAGGCCTCGATGGCATCCCGGATGTGGGGGTATTCGGCACAGGCCAGGACGCTGATCCGCTCCAGCGAGTCGCTTCGCGGCGCCAGGGTGGCCAGTCGTGCGTTGGTCCCTCCGAAGTCGCCTACGATCCGGGCGCCGCCGCGGCCTCGGGTGGGGGACGGTCCGTCATCGGCCGCAGCCTCTCGGGATGGTGTGATGCCCACGGGACTCCCGGAACAAGAATCTCTTCAAACCACTCGCCTTCACCCCTTACATTGTACGTTCAACTGACAATCTCGTCGAACTCTCTCCCTCTGGAACGCACGTATGCCTGACGAGCCCAACCTTCCTCACCTGCCCCCCCGCATCCAGGGTCTCGCAGAGCTGGCCATGAACCTCTGGTGGCGGACCGACCGCCGGGCCCTGGACCTGCTGCGGCGGGTCGATCCGGCGCTCTGGGTGGTGCACCGTTCCAACCCCGTGGCCATCCTGCGGTCCGTCGACCCGGAACACCTCACCGAGTTGGCGGCGGACCCGGCCTTCGTCGGGAGCTACGACCGGGTGATGGAGGACTTCCGGGAGGCGACGGCCCAGGCCGGAGGCTGGTTCAAGGAACAGTTCCCCGACCTGATGACACGCCCGGTGGCGTACTTCTGCGCCGAGTTCGGGCTCCACAACTCGCTGCCCATCTACTCCGGGGGTCTCGGCGTCCTGGCGGGGGATCACTGCAAGGCGGCGTCGGACCTGGGCGTACCCTTCGTGGGAGTGGGGCTCCTCTATTCCCGCGGCTACTTCGACCAGAAGGTGAACCTGGATGGCTGGCAGGAGGACTCGGAGGAGGTCTTCCACCACGAACTGATGCCTCTGGTCCGCCTCACGGGTCCGGACGGTTCTCGGTCCCTCACGGTTCTGGAGACGTCGGACCGCCCGGTACACATCGGTGCGTGGAAGGTGGACGTGGGCACCGTGCGGCTCTATCTGCTGGATACGGACCTGGAGGAGAACCACCCGGAGGACCGGCAGCTCACCTACACCCTCTACGGGGGCGGCGAGGAGTACCGGCTCAAGCAGGAGTGGATCCTGGGGGTGGGTGGTGTCCGGGTGCTGCGGGCTCTGGGTGTGGACCCCGGGGCCTGGCACGCGAACGAGGGGCATGCCGCCTTCATGATGGTGGAGCGGCTGCGGGAGGAGTTGAACGCCGGGACAGGCTGGGACGAGGCGGTGCGCCGGATCCGGGCCCGCTCGATCTTCACCACCCATACGCCGGTGCCTGCGGGGCACGACACCTTCTCTCCCGATCTGGTCTGGAGCGTCTGCAACGGGTACCACGAGTCGCTGGGCATCGACCAGACCACCTTCATGGAGCTGGGGAGCAATCCCGGCGTGCGGGACGGTCGGTTCCACATGACGGCGGCGGCGATCCGCCTGGCGGCCCACGTGAACGGTGTATCCAAGCGGCACGGGGCCGTCTCCCGGGAGATCTGGTCCTCCATGTGGCCCGACCGCCCCGTGGAGCAGGTGCCCATCGGCTCGGTGACGAACGGGGTCCACCTCGCCACCTGGATGACCCAATCGTTCCTGGACCTCCTGGATCCCGTCATGGGTCCCGACTGGGAGCGGGGCCTGCCCCGGGAGCAGGACTGGGACCGGGTCCGGAACCTGCCGGACGCCCGGATCTGGGATACACACCGCCGCCTCAAGAAGGAACTGCTGAAGTTCTGCCAGGAGCAGGCGAGGCAGCGCTGGACGACGCTGTGGAAGGAGTCCGCCCATGTGGTGGGCGCCGGGACGCTGCTTACCTCCGAGCCCCTGACCATCGGCTTCGCCCGCCGTTTCGCCACCTACAAGCGTGGCGCCCTCCTCTTCCGGGACCCGGAGCGACTGGTCCGGCTTCTCACGGACCTCAAGAGGCCGGTACAGCTGGTCTTCGCCGGGAAGGCCCACCCCGCCGACGACGAGGGCAAGCGGGTCCTCCAGCAGGTGTGGCAGGCGACGAGGGATCCCCGTTTCCAGGGCCGGATCGCCTTCCTGGAGGACTACGACCTCCTGGTGGCCCATCGGATGGTGCGGGGGGTGGATCTCTGGCTGAACCTCCCGCGGGTGCCCAAGGAGGCGTCCGGCACCAGCGGGATGAAGGCGGCCCTGAACGGGGTGCCCCAGCTCAGCACCCGGGACGGGTGGTGGGAGGAGGGCTTCACCGGTGAGAACGGGTGGGTGCTTCCGTTGGCGGAGGGTGGATGGGAGGAGGTGGACGACGCCGATTACGACGCCGTCTTCGATCTGCTGGAGAACGAGATCGTCCCCATGTTCTACCGGCGGGACATGGACGGCGTACCGCGGGAGTGGGTGCAGCGGATGAAGGAGAGCATCGTCGTGGCGGGGAAGCGCTTCACCACCGGCCGGATGGTCCGGGACTACGCGGAGCGCTACTACGTACCGGCACTCCGGGGCGAGCTCGATCACGACGATCGCCCCGTCTTCGCCGAGCCCACCTTCCTGGAGCGGGTGGTGGCGGCCAGCGACCAATCGGTCTGATCGCCTGAGGGGCCGGTCCCGCCGGGGCCGGCCCTCAGTCGGTGTCGCGCACCAGCGCCACCAGGGAGAGCCCCGGGAGGGCGAAGACGAGTCGCTGCTCCTGTCCCCCCAGGGGCTCCGGTACCGTCTCCAGGGTGGGACCCACCTCCCGGCCCTCTCCGCCGTACTCCCGGGCATCGGTGTTGAGGATCACCCGGTAGCGACCGGGGAAGGGGACGGGGAGATGATACTCGTCCCGTGCCACCGGCGTGAAGTTGAGGGCCAGCACGATGGGCTCCGTGCGCTCCGGCGCCCACCGCATGAAGGCCAGCGTGGTCTCCGCCGGGTTCTCGAAGTCCAGCCACTCGAACCCCTCGGATCGGTGGTCCAGGACGTGCAGGCTCGGCTCCTGCCGGTAGAACTGGTTCAGGTCCCGGACCAGGCGCCGGACGCCGGTATGGCTGTCGAAGCTCTCCAGCGCCCAGTCCACCGACCCGTCCACATTCCACTCGCTCCACTGGGCCAGCTCTCCCCCCATGAAGAGGAGCTTCTTGCCCGGGTGCATCCACTGGTGGGCCAGGAGGAGCCTGAGATTGGCGAACTTCTCCGGAGCCCGGCCCGGCATCTTGGTGAGGAGGGATCCTTTGCCGTGGACCACCTCGTCGTGGGAGAAGGGGAGGACGAAGCGCTCGCTGAAGGCGTACATGAGGGAGAAGGTCAGCTTGCCGTAGTGGTGGCCACGGTGGACGGGATCGAGGGACATGAAGGAGAGGGTGTCGTTCATCCACCCCATGTTCCACTTCTGATCGAAGCCCAGCCCTCCCTGGTCCGTGCCCCGTGAGACCCCTTCCCAGGCGGTGGACTCCTCCGCGGTGGTGATGACCCCCGGCGCCTCCCGGTGGACCGTGTCGTTGAACTCCCGGAGGAAGCGGACCGCCTCGAGGTTGGTGTTGCCTCCCTGGAAGTTGGGGGTCCACTCCCCCGGTGGTCGGGAGTAGTCCAGGTAGAGCATGGATGCGACGGCGTCCACCCGCAGGCCATCCACGTGGAACTCCTCGATCCAGTAGAGGGCCGACGAGATGAGGAAGGACCGCACCGGCCCGCTACCGTAGTCGAAGGTCCGGGTGCCCCAGTCGGGGTGGTAGGCCTGCTTAGGGTCCTGTGGCTCGAAGAGGGCGGTGCCGTCGAAATGGGTCAGGCCATGGCCGTCCTGGGCGAAATGCCCCGGGACCCAGTCCAGGATGACGCCGATGCCGAGCTGGTGGGCCCGGTCCATGAAGTGGCGGAGTTCATCCGGGGACCCGTATCGGCGAGTGGGGGCGAAGAATCCCACCGGCTGGTACCCCCAACTCTGATCCAGCGGGTGCTCCGCCAGGGGGAGGAGCTCGATGTGGGTGAAGCCCAGCGAGCTCACGTAGGGAAGGAGGGTGTCGGCCAGCTCACGGTATCCCATCCACGATCCGTCGTCATGCCGCCGCCAGGAGCCGGCGTGGACCTCGTAGACCGACACGGGTGCCGTGTCCGTGTGACGATCCGAGCGGGCCTGGAGCCACTCCTCGTCGCTCCAACGGTGCTCCGATCCGTGGACCACCACGGAGGCGGTGGACGGCCGAAGCTCTGCGGCGCGAGCGAAGGGGTCCGACTTCTCCAGGCGGCGTCCGTCGGGGGTTACGATCACGTACTTGTACAACGCCCCCGCCTCGACTCCCGGGACGAAGATCTCCCAGACTCCCGTGGCGCCACGGGGTCGCATGGGGTGGCAGCGACCGTCCCAACCGTTCATGTCTCCCCGGAGGAGCACCGAGTGGGCGTGGGGTGCCCACACGGCGAAACGCGTTCCGGACACGGCGCCCTCGGTCCACGGGTGGGCACCCATGAAGTCGTGGGCCCGGAGCTCCTCACCCTGGAGGAAGGCCTCTACCCGGTCCTAGTCCAGG